>DNZD01000093.1 GCA_003504855.1 Cytophagales bacterium | reverse complement strand
TAAGCAGGGTGACCTGCTGGCAGGCACATTTGTGATTGAAAAAGGCGCCAACACCGAAGCCAACATCAAGCAGGCCGCACAAACTTATGGTGTAGACGCGGTGTCAGTGGATGCAAAGCCTTCCGGCGAAATGAAATCTATCCGGTTGCCCCGGGTTGGATTGTACAAAAGCTGGATAGCTAACATGGATGAAGGCTGGACCCGCTGGATTATGAAGGATTATGGCTTCAAGGTAGATACCCTGCATGATGCAGACATGAAGACCCGTGACCTCAAAGTTTATGATGCCATTATAATCCCTGACCAGGGACCTGAAGAAATCCTGAACGGCTACCAGGTTGGATTTATGCCTCCTGAATATTGTGGCGGCATGGGCGTAGAGGGATTGCTAAACCTGAAAAACTACACCAGTAATGGGGGTATGTTAATTACTTTCGATGAAGCCAGCGACTTTGCGGTAGAGATGTTGGGGCTTGCTTTGCGCAATGTTACTGCCGGCGCACCTTCCAATCAGTTTTATATACCCGGGTCTTTGATACGCACCAATGTGAATACCAACCATTCGCTTGCATTTGGGGTGCAGCCGGAGGTAGCGGCTTCGTTCAACAACAGCCGTGCATATGGCAGGATCGTAAAAGACAATAAGGGCGAAGACGGACTGGAGCCTTCGGTACCCGTAGCACCTCAGGCCCCTATAGAAATCGTAGCCACCTATGCCAAAGACAACTTACTGATGAGTGGTTGGGCTTTGGGAGACAAACGCTATATCGGTTCAAAGGGCGCGGTAATCCGGGCCCGGTACGGCAAAGGAAGCGTCGTGCTGTTCGCATTCCGCCCGCAGTTCAGGGGCCAGCCCCGCGCTACCTATAAGTTGATCTTTAATGCTATTTACGAAGGCAGCATGCGATAGCTAGCTAAACAGCGTAAGTTGTTGCGCACGACCCGAACCCAGCACACGCGTCCCGGAAGATCCCGGGACGATGTTGTATACGGCTGTTTCTGCGTAGCGGGAGGCAATAATTATTTCTGTTGACCCCGCAATGCCGGAGAATAAGTCATGCACCAGTTCGGGCGTATTGTTATGCTCCGACAAATGCGAAAGAAACAGGTGTGTCAGGTCGGGAGATTTGTGGTTCAGAAAGAGTTCCAGTGCCTGCTTATTGGATAAGTGTCCCGAGCCACCGCGTATCCGTTCTTTGAGCGCGGGTGGATAGTCGCCATGATGAAGCATGTGTTCGTCATAGTTTGACTCGAGAAAAGCTGCATGACATTGGGCAAAGTGCTTCAATAAATGTTTGTCGGGTGCGCCATGATCAGTAAATACGCCAATATGTGTTTGGTCATGGCTGACAATGAAGCTGTGCGGGTCGGCAGCGTCGTGTAATTTGGGTATCGGCAGCACGGTTAGTTCGCCGAATGTGATAGGTTCGTATGGCTTGAAACTTCGGAGCCGCGAATCCGGAATTTCCAGTCGGCTGCCCTGCAACGTAGCAGGCGTAATATATACCGGCAATTGAAATCTTTTCGACAGGCGGGATACACCACCAATGTGGTCAGCATGTTCATGGGTAACCAGTATCGCTCGTACCCGTTTCATGGATAGTTCCAGTCGCTTCATGCGCCGTTCTGTTTCGCGGCAGGAAATGCCAGCGTCTACCAGGATGGCGTCAGCCTGGGTGCCGATATAGTAGCAATTGCCGTTGCTGCCGGAATTCAAGGACGCGACCTGCATGCTACAGCAAACGAAAATCTTATTCGAGAATCGGGTGAGGAGAATCTGATGGACGTTCCTGCAGATTAAACTGCATGATGGTGCGAGCGCAGGTGTTCCAGCGAAGTTTCGGGTCATCGTTACCGGCAGGCGCCAGTGTTTCCGCCTGTTCAAAATAGTCCATGGCCTCCCTGAACCATTCATAGGCATCAAAGTCAGAGCCATGCACGGCAGAGTGAAGAGCCACGTTACCCTGGCGCTCATGAATGATACCCAGGTAATACACCCTGGTGTATTCATCTTTCAGGCTGAAGGCAATGTCCTGTGCTTCTTTGGCCACAGAAATCGTAGAACGACCAAACTCATCGGTGAGGGACAGCAACAAAGTGATGGCTGCCTTTTGATTTTCGGGATCAACCACCAGTATATCGCGGCAAATGCTTTCTGCCAACTTGGGCTGATTAAGCAGACGGTAATGTTCTGCTTTGGCAAGGGCGGCTTCCACACCATCGGCAGACAGTGGTTTTAACATGAATTTCTCACGGGGTGAATGGAGGTGCTGCGACATAACACTGTGGCATTGAAGTAGAATTAAAAATACGTCAGGAAGCAGCAGAAAGCAAATAAAACAGTGCTGGTTGGTGAACGGGCTAAGCATGTCCCGATATCAATGTTTTAGTACTCCTTGGAGGCATCCCCAGCCAACAAGTTCTTATTGTAATTATTTCAATTTGTATCTACTTTGATGAAATTCATCGCATGAAATACGCTCCCGTTTCCAATTTTATCGGAGGCACCTGGTGTCCATCTTCTGGCTCCAAAACACTGGATGTTATTTCACCGGTTGATGGCACGTTGCTTTCAACGGTTCCGATGTCCGGCGCTTCAGACCTGAACGCCGCCGTTGCCGCTGCAAAGGCTGCCTGGCCAACCTGGAGTCAGACAACCATCAAAGAGCGGGTGCAGGTGTTCTTCCGGTATAAAATGTTGCTGGAAAAGAACCTGAAGGAGTTGGCCGAATTGATCCAGGAAGAGAACGGTAAAATTTACAGCGAGGCTGTCGCCGAAATTGAAAAGAGTATTGAGTTGAGTGAGTTTGCTGCCTCGCTTCCGCAACTGGTGACGGGAGAAGTCCTGGAGGTAAGCAAAGGCGTAGAGTGCCGTACGGAACATGTGCCGGTAGGCGTAGTCGCTTCTATTGTTCCGTTTAATTTTCCTGCGATGGTTCCTAACTGGACCATTCCCAACGCACTTGCCCTGGGCAACTGCATGATCATTAAGCCCTCCGAAAAAGTCCCGCTTACCGTTGGTCGTCTTGCTGCGTTGTTGACCGAAGCAGGACTTCCCAAGGGGGTGTTTAACATTGTTCACGGAGACGCTGCCATGGTAGATGCCATTTGCGATCATCCCGGAATCGACGCCGTGTCGTTTGTAGGCTCAACCAAAGTTGCCAAACTTGTCTATCAGCGCGCTACCCACAACCTCAAGCGATGCTTATCCCTGGGTGGAGCCAAGAACCACCTGATGGTACTTCCCGATGCCATCCCGGCGATGACGGCCCAGAATGTTGCGGCTTCCATGAGCGGTTGCGCCGGCCAGCGTTGCATGGCTGCCTCCGCCATGCTGGCAGTAGGTCCGGTAGATCACATCATCCAAAAAATCTGTGAGGAGGTGAAGAAGCTCGTACCAGGCCAGACGTTGGGGGCCGTCATCAACCAACAATCCAGGGAGCGCATTGAAGGATACATTACCGCAGCAGAAAAGGCAGGCGCTAAAATCCTCGTAGACGGTCGTGGTGCAAAAGTTCCTGGTAAAGAAAAGGGTACTTATGTTGGTGCTACGGTAATTGACTTTGTTACACCAGATATGGCGGTGGCCCGCGAGGAGATTTTTGGACCCGTGATCAGCATTATGCGGACACGAACGGTAGATGAAGCATTGGCAATTGAGAACGCAAATCCTTACGGCAACGCAGCATCGGTATTTACGCAAAGTGGCGGTATTGCCAGGTATGTTGTGGATCATGCCAGCGCTGGCATGGTCGGAGTGAATGTGGGTGTACCTGTGCCACGTGAGCCCTTCTCCTTTGGTGGATGGAATGAAAGCAAGTTCGGAGTTGGCGACATCACGGGCAAAAGCTCCATCGCATTCTGGACTAAGCTCAAGAAGAGTACGACCAAATGGAATCCGGAAGCCGGCATCAACTGGATGAGCTAACGGTATCAACGGAAAATTCTCTGTCATTGAATAATAGCCTATGAAAACCGCGACTGCCTCATCCACTGCCGAAATCAACAAGAATAACCTTGACTACACGCTCTTCTCCTGGAGCAAGCAAAAAGGAATCGCTCCGATTGCTGTTGAGCGGGGCGAAGGAGTATACCTATACGATGCGGAGGGCAAGCGTTACATCGATTTTTCTTCCGGATTGATGAATGTGAATATTGGTCACGGACATCAGCGCATCACACGGGCTGTGATGGAGCAAATGCAAAAGGTCAGTTACGTTACACCGAGTTGCTCCACAGAAGTCCGGGGCGAACTGGGTAAGAAACTGGCATCGGTAGTGCCGCCTGGCATGAGCAAAGCACTGTTCACGGTATGCGGAGCCACCGCCATAGAGAACGCCATGAAATTGGCTCGTCTATACACCGGTCGTCATAAGATTATTGCGAGGTACCGGGCATTTCATGGCGCATCCTATGGTGCCATGAGTGCCGGTGGTGATCCCAGAAAGCTACCGGCTGATTCGCAACAAGTCCCGAATATCATCCACGTTGAGGACCCGTATTGTTACCGTTGTCCGTTTGGTCAGGAGATGTCCAGTTGCCAACGCGAATGCGTAAGCCATATTGAACGGGTGATAGAATTTGAAGGACCTGAGAATATCGCCGCCATTTTGATGGAAGGAGAGAGTGGCTCCTCGGGTTGTATCAAGTACCCACCCGACTATCTTCAAAAGGTACGCGCGCTGTGTGATAAATACCATATTCTTTTGATCGCCGATGAGGTCATGAGCGGTTTTGGTCGCACCGGTAGGTGGTTTGGGGTAGACTATCATGGCGTCGTTCCGGATATCATCGCGACAGCGAAGGGGATCACTTCGGGATACATTCCGTTTGGTGCCGTTATCGTCAGTGATGCCATAGCAGCACACTATAACGACCGGCCGTTAATGCTTGGGCTTACTTATTCGGCCCATCCGGTGGGTTGTGCTGCGGCCCTGGAGACGTTAAAAGTATATGAAGAGGAAGGGTTGATTGACAACGCCGCTGCTATGGGCAAATACGTTGATCAAAAGGTTGTCGAATTGGCCGCTATGCATCCTTGTATCGGCGACTGGAGAAATACAGGTTTATTGGGTTGTATGGAACTGGTAAAAAACCGCAAGACCAAAGAACCGATGGCTCCCTTCAACGCCAAACCGGACCAGATGGCCGTCATGAATCAGGTTGCTGGTAAATTGCGTGAACTGGGGATGTACACATTCGTGCGATGGAATTATGTATTTATTGCTCCTCCGCTTTGCATAACCAAATCAGAAATTGATGAAGGTATTGCGATCATCAGCGAAGCCTTGAAAATTGCTGATCAGCATGTAATTGCCTGATCTATGTGTAAGTCAATGAGAATACTACTGGTTCTGTTGTTGGGTTGGGCAGCTTTTAATGCGGAGGCTCAGAAACCCAACATCCTCTTCATCCTGGCGGATGATATGAGTTACCCTTGCCTCGGGGTGTATGGCAACCCCAACGTCAGCACGCCCAATATTGACCGGATTGCGAAGCAGGGAATGACCTTTACACAGGCCTATTGTTCTTCTCCATCCTGTACGCCATCGAGGGCTTCTATCCTAACCGGAAAATATCCGCACACACTGGGGGAGGGTGTGAACCTGACAGGAAGGTTAATGTCGAACATACCAACCTATGTAAAGTTGCTGCGTGCAGAAGGATATGATGTTGCCTTCGATCGCAAAGGGTGGGGACCCGGTGACTTTACCAAAGGAGGTTACGCCGAGAATCCCGCAGGTCGACAGCAGGTATTCGACAAGTTTCTCAAGGAGGTGCCGGATGAAAAACCATTTTTCTTTTGGTTTGGAAGCAATGATCCGCATCGGATGTTTCCATTCGCCCGCGGCAGGATGTCAGGCATTGATCCGGATAAAATCAAAGTTCCCGCCTTTCTTCCTGATGTGGCAGAAGTTCGATCGGATATCGCAGACTATTTCTTTGAGATCAATCGCTTTGACCGGGACATTGGTGATTTGCTAAAGCAATTGGAGGCGAGTGGAAGACTGGCAAACACCATTATTGTAGTGGCTTCCGACAATGGCATGCCATTCCCTCATGCCAAAGCTAATCTGTATGACTATGGTACACGCATTCCATTGATTATTGCTGACTTTGGTTCCCGTATTCCAAAGAATACCCGACATGATTCTTTTGTGAACCTGATTGATCTTACGCCGACTTTTCTGGACCTGGCAGGTGTGCGCAATCAGCCGGTCATGCATGGTAAAAGTCTGATGCCGGTACTCAGCGGCACATCAAAAGAACATCGACAGGAGGTTTTTCTGGAACGGGAGCGTCATTGTCTTGCGCGGGAAGCCATGAACAAACAGGCAGGTTATCCCATGCGGGCTATTCGCACCCGTGACTATTTATATATACAAAACCTGCGGCCTAACCGGATGCCAGGCGGAGATGCCGCGATTGCCGGAACTCCTTCCGTGTATGGTGATGTTGATGGTGGCCCGACGAAGGCGTTTATTGTTGACAATCGTTTGGATCCGATGGTAAAGCCATTCTTTGAGTTGGGCTTTGGCTTACGTCCGGCCGAGGAGCTATACGTAATCAAAGACGATCCTTATAACATCCACAACAAGATTGGCGACCCGGCCTTGGCCCAGGTGCGCTTGCAACTGAGGTCGCGTTTGGAACAATGGATGAAGGAAACCAATGACCCGCGATCGGGCGGGGGTGGCGATGTGCTGGATGAATACCCCTCCACCACAAGAGCATGGATTACCATGTGGGGAATTGTATTTGTCGATGAGAAGTAGATCCTAATGGCTGGCTCCCGGGACAAAGAAGTTTACTCCGAACAACATCGTCCATTCGTCGAAGAAGAAGTGTTGTTTGGCACGGTCAGATGAAAACTCGGTGGTGCGGATATCGGGCATATTGATGTAGCCGCCCTTAACTTCGCTTTGCAAGAAAAAGTATTTGAAGAAAGTCAGGTTAATGCCGGCCATGGCACTGACACCATAGCCTGCCAGGTGAAACTCATCGTACCGGTTGTTGAGCAGCAGCTGGGTGTTGGTCTTGGGGAGCAGGGCCCCGGCGCCAAATCCTTCAATCAGGTTTACGCTGATGTCTGGCCGGTTAAGGTGAAGTAATTGATCATGCCTCCGGATTTCAATGTTGATGTAATTCAATCCATCGGTGTGTTCAAAGGTGAGGAAATCTTCGGTGAGTTTGATGGGCGTATGTGGATAGGTGCCATCATAGGGTGTTTGGCTGTTTTGGATGTACCCGTCTATGTTTACTGTCTGGTCCTGGTCCATCACGTATTTCATATGATCTACACCGGCAGTAATACTCCAGTGATCATTCAGGTAATAACCAATCCGGAAATTGGTTTGCGGGATGGTGATACGACCGGGTGAGAGATATGGATCAAAGGCAATGGGAGTCTGCCGGTCATGGGCTACTGCCCTGGAGAGGGTGAAGTCATAAGAGTTGCCATGAAACCGGATATCAGAATTGGTATAGCTGGCGCGATTCCAACCCCATATCACATAGAATTTCCGCGCCACCTTGGCTTCTTGTGCCCGGCCTGAAAAGCCAGCGAACAAAATCATTACAACAAATATCCAACGACACATACCAATGAAATAATGGGCAAAGATAGAAGTTTATGTTTTGGCGGTCCTATTCAGGAAATCACCGTCAATAATCAGCAGGGTAGCACCTTCCTGGGTAACGGAACAGTGTGAACTCATCTGGTCGGAGACAATATAGGTGTCGCCGGTCCTCAACTCGAATTGATCACCATCCTCCATTTCACTCACGAAGGAGCCCTTCACGCAGTGGACGATGTGGCCTTTCTGGCACCAGTGATCGGCGCGATATCCTGCGCTGTATTCCACCATGCGTATGCGCAGTCCATCGAACTGCATAGTTCGCCAGAATGATTCACCGGTGGTGCCGGCATGACGCTCCCGGGATAACGTGTGCCAGGGCAAGAGTTGAAAAGGAATCGGTTGCATGCAACGAAGATAAGGCAACCGATTGTACGGTTTTATTCTTCAGCGAGTTGTTTGATTTGCACCAAAATGGAGCTCCAGCCCCCGCCAGCCATGGTGTCGGCATAGCGTTGTTCACCATTGCCTACCGCTGCGTAGTCTCCCTGGGTCACTGTCAACTCTGTGGCATCGCCGATGGGCTTGAGCTGGTAGGTTACGGTGAGGTAATTTTCTGCTATGTCGGCGAGGGTTGAATTCGGATCGAAAGTGGTATACGCCAAAGTATATGGTGCGTTGATGGAAACAATCGACCCTTTTACAAAAACCATGGTCTTGCCTTCCCAGGTGCCGTGCCAAAGGAGTTCATCCCCCGGCTTCCACCCCGACACGGGTTCACAATTGAACATATACTTGCGCGTATACTCGGGTTTAACGAGGATTTCCCAAATATTTTCCGGGGTGGCCTGGATGGTGATGGAGTTGCGGACGATCAGGGGTTTCATGATGCTTTTCTTGCAAAGCACCATGACGCCCCTGACAACCCTATGTCAGCAGCTCACAGAATTTTTATCACGGATGGATGCGTACCTAGTCCTGACCAATCATCATGAACGCCCCCCAATAGATCGGGTCGGGGTATTCGGTGCGCAACTCTTTCTTGGCTTCAACAAAACTCAGCCTCATGTTACCAGTGTTTAACCACTTGCGGTAAAAATTGAGTATCAGTTTTTGGGTGGCATCATCATCCACCTTAAACATACTCATGATGAGTACTTTCGCTCCGGCAACAAAGAACGCGCGCTGCAATCCATACACCCCTTCACCATTGGCGATTTCACCCAGGCCGGTTTCACAAGCACTCAATACCACGAGGTCGGTGTTTTCCAGGTTGAGGTTCATGGCCTCATAGGCCGTGAGGATGCCGTTATCAATGTTGAAATTGAATCGGGTGCGCGCCAGGATGTCGCCGCCACCACGCAGCAGCAATCCGGATTTCATCAAAGGATTTTCGGCCATCATCGCCTCATTCCCTGTAAGGGATTTCTGATCCAGGTCTGCATCGGCCTTGGAATAAAATCCATGGGTGGCGATATGGAAGATCCTTGGATTGTCCAATGCCTTCACTTGCTCTTCGGTGGCCGCATTCTCCATGTACTCATCCGTGAGCCAGCCTTTCTCCTTCAGTAATTGCTGCAGTTCATTGACTTCCTTTTCGGTGCCGGGTAACTCCGTGTATTCGCGTCGGGATGATGCCGATACGTAGAAATTAGGATTGCCAAACATGGAGGCATTCTTGACTTGCTTTTTTCCATCCAGCTTGGCTTTCAGTTTGCGCAGATACAAGTCTTTGGTGTTGCTGACAATCACAATATTCGAATTGTCAATCACATACTTTCCATCCGGCGTTGGAATTGCCTCCAGGTTAATCTGGTTGTACACCCCATCGGGAGAAATGTATATGGTGGCGTATTGGCCAATCTCCTTTTGGATAGGTTCCCAAAAGACTTTATAGGAATATTCATCCTTGATTTTCCCGGTGATGGAGTTGCGGTAATACCGGAAGTAGCGGGTTTCCATCCGATGGCCTTCCGGTAATTCCACCACCTTGGGCCGGCCACCACCTTTGAGGTATAAAGCCACGTAGATTACCGAGTCAGTGAATGAATGATTGAAGTACCGGTAGCGCACCATCTCCATCGCAACGTCGTTCTTGTTCAGTGCGGATTGGACCTGCTCATAGGTGATTTTCTTGTTTTCGAATCCTTGCCCGAATATTTCTGACTTCTCGCTCAATTCACGCTCCAGACGCTCTACTTCATTGCCCATGGCCACCGGGTCGATGCCATTGTCCGTGAGTTGTTGGGTGCTCATCGAGAGTGCTGCGGTGAGTGATTCCTTCTTCTGAACCCAGTTGGTATAGCTGGCAATCAGGTTCTCGTCTTTGCTCTTGAGGATCCGCTCACGGATCTTGATAGAACTGCTTAACAGCAATGCTTTCGTGAGCAACTGGTAATTGTACACCTTACCACTCAGGTCCCGGAAGTCTTCAAGCTGACTAAAGGCGAGTGTATTGTAGAATTCAAAGTCGCCTTTGATGGTGTTCCAATATTTTGCTTTCTCTCTTTCGCTCAGGGCTGGAAAATACTGTTTGATGAATTGCTCATAGTTGTCGAGCGCTTTTTCAATATTCCTTTTGGAGCTCTTGTAGTCTTTCTGCATATAATAAACCCGCGCCAGCTTGGAGAGTATGCGCACATATTCCGGGTGGCGGTCGCTGAAAAACTTATCATACAAGTCCTTGCCCTTCTTGTAGAATTCTTCAGCCTTCGTGTAGTTCTTCAGCTGATAATAGACATCTCCGGTCAGGGCATAAATCGAAGCGGCCTGAATACTGTTTTTGGTGCCAGTCTTCGTGCGCCAGATGGTTTCGGCCTGGGTGAGGGAGTTGAACGCTACGTCATACCGCTTTTCTGCGATGTACACGGTAGCCACATTTTTCAGGATGTCTGCGTACTGGGGGTTGTCTTTGCCAAGCTTAGTGCCAATGATGTCCCGCGCCTCGATCATTATTTTTTCAACCTCTTGCCGGTTATCGCCCTTATAAAACTTGATCAATGCCAGTTGTCCCAGGGATTTGGCCACGTCAATGTGGTTGCGTCCGAATTGTTTCTCCTGGCTTTTCAGGGCCTTGAGGATGTTATCTTCAGCTTTATCATAATCACCAATGGTGTAATCAATGTCACCCAGGAGCTTCTGTGTGGCTGCGGTCTTGGTGGAGATTTCGCCATAAATGGATGTGGCGATGGTGTTGGCACGCAAGGCAATCTTGTCTGCCGAAGGATAGTCTCCCTGGGCCAACAGCAATTTGCCCTTGTTCACCAGCGGTTCAATCAGCCGCAGTGACTGGTTGCCGTACACTTTTTCATATTCAGCAATTAACTTATCAAGAATTTCGCCGGTCTCTGAATACAAACCCAATTGAATAAAGAGGCTGGAGAGGTTTTGTGCTGTACTCAGGTCGTCAATACCCAGCGGAATCTCTGAATTGCGAATGATCTTGGCGGATCGGTCCAGTTCATCATTGGCCTCATCAAACAAACCTTTGATGCCGTACAAGGTAGCCCGGGTGTCAATGGCCTCTACCAACAGTCCCTGGCGAGTGGGTTCCTTCCGGAATTCTTCCAGGATGGTCAGTGCCTGGTTGATACTTTTCTCCGCTTCCTCATATTGTCCGAGACGTATCTGTAGGCGGGCGATTCGGGTCAGTTCTTCACCGTATTGATAATCCTTGTCGTCATACTTGCCCCGTGCCACTAGCCCGGCTTTTTTTGAAGTGGCAATGGCTTTGGTATACTGATCAGATAACTCATAATAAACGGCCAGGTGGTTCAGGATATTCAGATGGTCTTTATGCCAGGCACCTATTTCTTTGGATACCACGTTGGAATAACTCGCTTCATAGATTTTGCCTGCATCGGCGATGTTGTTGGTGTAATCCAGGTAAAAATTCGCCAGGCGCAGACTGGCCAGGTGAGTTTCGGGCGCATCGGCACCGTACAGATCAGACTTAATGGAGATGATATCTTTCAGGTATCCCTCCACACTGGTGTATCTCTTTTCAGAAATGTCCAGGTCAACCAGGAAATCGAGTATGTCGGCAGTAAGCAGGTTGTTGTGTGGGAGTTCCGGGGTATTGTTAATGACCGATAGGGCTGAGGTCTCCAGGTTTTTGGTTTTGTCACGGGTGAGTTTCGTATCGAATTCAACTGCCTTGAACCGCACTTTGAAAATGCTCTTCTTGGGAAACTCCTTATCGATCAGTTTTTCATACTCCTGCTTGACGTTATAATACCGGGCACCCAGATCCTCCCGCATCAAGCTCTTGAGGTACGCTTCATACGTCTGAATACCCAGG
Organism: Cytophagales bacterium; assembly: GCA_003504855.1. GTDB lineage: Bacteria > Bacteroidota > Bacteroidia > Cytophagales > Cyclobacteriaceae > ELB16-189. The sequence continues at coordinate 2,880 of DNZD01000093.1, read as the reverse complement.
GTGTGTGCCGGATTGTAAAACGATTTAATGATCAGGAGGGTACGTTCGTATTCGAGGTCTTTGGGTAGTACCTGGTTGCCATTTTCCACCAATACATTGGCGTTGTACAACTGATTGCGGGCATACGAAAGGGTGCGATTGCCCATGTTTTTTTGTATCCAGGTCTGTGCGAATACAAAAGCTGAGTCTGCAGTTCGGAGATTTCCCTGTTTGCCATAGGTGTTTGCCAGCAGGGTCAATGCACGCGCGTATTGATCGTAGCGTTGCATGACTTCGGCTTCCGGAATCTTCCGGCTCTTCAGTCCCCCTTTTCCATCGGCAACTGTTTCCTGTTTAATGGCGCGTTTTGCGAAATAGGGCAACCGATCCAGAATGATCTTGAGGGACTCGCGGTAATAGCCTTGCCCGGTGAGCGTTTCAGCCCGGATAATTTCCCAATTAGCCTTCAGCGGGTCTTTCCAGCCCCCGGCTGTTTCCAGGGTTGACCTGGACCTATCAAGGTACTCATGAGCCACCCGAAAGGACCCGTTCTGATTGTAGAGATCCGCAGCGTCCATCAACATGGCACCCACCTGCTCGGATGATTCGCCATACGCTGCCTTGCATGCGTCGATGGCGAGTTGCATGTTGGATTCAAAGTCTGTCGGCAGACCAATCGCCAGGGCGTACTTGGCCTGGAGAAAATATATCGTATGGGTATAGGGATTCTTTTGCCCCAGTTTACTGTTAACCTTCTTCTTGAATTTTTCCAATAAAGACGACGCCTCCTGGTAAGAACCCTTTGCGTATGCGGCCTCTACCTTGGCCAGGCTCTTGTCCCATTTGCTTTGACTGAAAGAAGGGGTGATCAGACTGCAAACAGCCATCAACACCATGAAAATATTGATTTTCATATCAGGGGGAATTAGTAAGGAAAGGTACTGAAAATTCACCTGAGCCATCAGGCGAAGCAGGCTTATGAATGTTGTTGCAACAGCTTTTCCAGGACGGTCCTGGCGGCCACCGTAACGGGTGTTCCGGGGCCAAATATTCCGGTAACACCTGCCTGAGACAGGAAATCATAATCTTGTTGCGGTATCACCCCACCAATGACGACAAGCAGGTCTGGTCTTCCTGCTGATTTCAGGGCGGCTACCAATTGCGGGATCAGCGTCTTATGACCTCCGGCAAGACTTGAGATGCCCACGACATGTACATCATTTTCGATGGCCTGTTTAGCTACCTCTTCCGGTGTCTGAAATAAAGGTCCTATATCGACATCAAATCCCAGGTCAGCAAAACCGGTAGCAATCACTTTCGCTCCGCGGTCGTGCCCGTCCTGGCCCATCTTCGCAATAAGGATACGGGCTCGTCGACCTTCCAGTGTTGCAAATTGATCCGACAGCAGACGTACACCTTCCAATTCTCCGGCTTTTTTCATCTGACTCGAATATACACCTGAAATGGTGCGCACCTGTGCTGAAAACCGACCAAAAGATTTTTCCAGGGCAGCAGAGATTTCGCCCAACGTGGCGCGCACCCGCGCCGCTTTAATGGCCAGGGCTAAGAGATTTCCGGGTGCCCCCGCCGCGCAGGCAGATAATGCTGCCAGCGACTCGTCAACATGGGCTTGATTCCGGTTATGGCGCAACGAATTTAACCTTGCGATTTGCTCATCGCGCACACCCATGTTGTTCACTTCCAGAATATCGAAGTCGGGCTTTTCGGCGGTTTGGTATTTATTCACACCCACGATTACATCAATACCAGCATCAATCCGGGCCTGCTTGGCAGCGGCTGCTTCTTCAATCCGCATCTTGGGAATACCATGCTCAATGGCTCTGGTCATACCGCCCAGTTGTTCAACTTCTTCAATCAAGGCAGTGGCCTTCTGGATCAATTCGTGGGTGAGGTACTCCAGGTAATACGATCCACCCAAAGGATCGACGGTTCTGGTGATACCGGTTTCTTGCTGCAGGTACAACTGGGTATTGCGCGCGATGCGTGCTGAGAAGTCGGTGGGAAGTGCAATGGCTTCATCCAATGCATTGGTGTGCAAAGATTGTGTGCCACCCAGCGCCGCCGCCATCGCCTCAATGCAGGTACGCGTAACATTGTTGTATGGATCTTGCTCGGTCAGGCTCCATCCACTGGTCTGGCAATGGGTGCGCAAGGCCATGGACTTCGGGTTCTTCGGATTAAACGACTTCACCAGGTTTGCCCAGAGAACCCGACCAGCCCGCATCTTGGCAACCTCCATAAAAAAATTCATACCAATACCCCAGAAGAACGACAACTGGGTAGCAAATGAATCAATGGGTATTCCTGCCTTCAGCCCGGCACGGATGTACTCCACTCCATCGGCGAGGGTGTACGCCAATTCCAGGTGCGCCGGCGCCCCAGCTTCATGCATGTGATAACCGCTGATGCTGATGGAATTGAACCGTGGCATCTCTTTCGAACAGTATTCAAAAATATCAGCGACGATGCGCATCGAAGGGGCCGGTGGGTAGATGTAGGTATTGCGCACCATGAATTCTTTCAGGATATCATTCTGAATGGTACCCGTCAATTGCTGGGGCTTTACACCCTGTTCTTCGGCGGCAACGATATAAAAGGCCAGGATGGGAATCACGGCTCCGTTCATCGTCATCGACACCGACATTTGATCCAATGGTATCTGATCAAATAGAATCTTCATGTCCTCCACCGAGTCGATGGCCACGCCGGCTTTGCCAACATCACCTTGCACGCGTGGATGGTCAGAGTCATAGCCCCGGTGTGTGGCGAGGTCAAAGGCTACGGATAAACCCTTCTGTCCGGCGGCCAGGTTTCTCCGGTAAAATGCATTTGAATCGCGCGCCGTTGAAAACCCGGCATACTGGCGGATGGTCCAGGGCC
>DNZD01000043.1 GCA_003504855.1 Cytophagales bacterium | reverse complement strand
CAGTACAACTGGACCAACGATACGCCGTCGATAGGCCTTGCGGCGAGTGGAGTGGGTAACATCCCTTCATTTACCTCATTGAACCCGACAACGAATCCGGTAACGGCCACGATCACGATCACGCCGGTGTACAATGGTTGCACGGGTACGACGAAGAGCCTTACGATCACGGTAAATCCTATTCCTGTATTGGTTCAGCAAGCTAATATCATTTCATGTCCAGGCGCGGTGCAACCGACAATTAACTTCACCACCAACGTTGATCCGGTAACAAGCTATTCATGGTCTGTAACTAATTCAGCAGCATTAGGTCTGGCCAGCGGCGCGGGCGTTACTGGTAATATACCGGGCTGGACATTTGCAGCCAATAATACAGGAACGGATATTCCTGGAATCGCAACAGTCACTGCCACCAAGGGAGGTTGTACCAGTGCACCGATGACATTTGGAATCTCGGTGCGTGCACAACCGGTGTTGACTAATCCAGGAAATCAGGTGTATTGTCCCGGGGTGCCGGTTACCATCAACTGGGCCTCTAATGCTCCAGGGTCCATTATTACTTGGTCCAATTCAAATCCGGCGATTGGAATAAGTGCAGGACCGAATAATGGAGATATCAGCTTTACTACAGCTCCCAACTTTACCGGAGCGAATGTGGTGGGTACCATTACAGCAACAGCAACCCGCAACGGATGTACAAGTGTCTTACAGTCATTTACCATCACCGTAAGCCCCATTCCGGTGCTCACACAGCAGGCTAACATTACGGCTTGCCCGGGAACCAATCAATCAGCTATTAATTTTGTGACGAATGCTGACCCGGTAACTTCTTACAACTGGACTGTAACAAATTCAGCCCTATTGGGAATGGGAAGCGGTTCAGGCACGGGAAGTTCAATTCCAGCCTGGACATTCGCTGCCAATAACACAGGCGCAGATATCATTGGAGTTGCAACGGTGACTGCTACCAAGGCTGGTTGTACGAGTTCTGTGATGACCTTTAATATTACCCTAAGTGCGCAGCCGGTACTTACTGCACAATCAAATGTTACATATTGTCCCGGGGCACCTGTCAATATCAACTTTGTAAGTAACGTTCCGGGATCCCAGATTTCCTGGTCAAATGCTAATACCGTCATAGGAATTGGTGTGAGCGGAAATGGAAACCTGAGCTTCACCGCACCCGCCAACCTGACTTCATCGCCCATAGTTAGCACGGTGGATGTAAATGCCATTCATTCAGGCTGTGTCAGTCCTACCATGAGTTTTGTGATAACCATAAACCCCAGTCCTCAATTCACGATCACTAACAATACTCCAATCATATGTGAGGGAACTGCAGCAGACATAACCCTGAATTCCGTAACCACCGGCGCGGTAATGACATTGACGGCGGTTAATTATAACGGAGCAACAGGTACGCCATTGCTGGCTGGGGCTACCTTCACAGATGGACAGAAGATCACGGAAACGTTGGGCAACCCTACAAACCTGCCTATCAACGTTGTCTATACATTTTCAGTAAGTGCAAATGGGTGTAACAATCCTTTTACCCAAACCGCAACCATCACCGTGAAGCCGATGCCTTCTGCTACTGCATCCAGCGCGACAATCTGCTCCGGGCAAAATGACTTTATTTTGATTACCGCCGGGCCCGAGAACGTATCAGGAACTACTTTTGATTGGACCTACACAGCCAGTGCCAATGTAATAGGGGCAGCCAGTGGAAATGGATCTACTATCAATCAGAACTTATCATTGTCAAATTTTGTGCCAGGCAGTGTACAGTATACCATTACGCCAACAGCAAATGGTTGTGTTGGACCACAAACCATTGCCACCATTACGGTGAATCCTATTCCAATCGTAAATGCGGGTTCTGATTTCCAGGTTTGTGAACCGGCCACCATTGCCTTATCGGGCACCATTGGAGGTGCCGCAACATCGGGCAATTGGGTTTTGGTAAGTGGTGGCGGTATCCTGAGCGCAAGTACAACCTCAGGAACGTTGGTGACGGCTACCTATACCGTTAACCCCGGTGATGTTACAAATACCCTTACATTCCGGTTAATTTCTAACGACCCGGATGGTGCTGGTCCATGTTCTGCGGCTTCCGCACTATTGCATGTAACAGTTAATCGCAGCGCTACAGTGTCATTGCCAGCTAACTATACGATTTGTGAACCTGTTTCATTTGCAGCTTCCCCGATTAACCTTACCGGTACAATCGGTGGATCAGCTATATCCGGATTGTGGAGTGTAATATCTGGTGCAGGTGGCCTTTCTGCAACCAATGTTTCGGGTACAACCGTGTCGGCTAACTATGTCATTTCACCGTCAGATGTGGGAAGTACGCTTACCTTCCGCTTGACCAGCAATGATCCTGATGGACTCGGACCTTGTACACCTGTGTTCAAGGATATCAATATCCATATCAATCAAAGGGCAGTAGTGTCAGCCGGAATTGACCTGAGTCTTTGTCAGAATATACCATCCATCGCATTGCAAGGGTCATTCGGTGGTTCTACTTCAGCAGTAACATGGAGTGGTGGTGCTGGGGCATTTGGAAATAATCTCTTAGCCACCTCCACGTATTCATTTGTTCCGGCAGAAGTAAATACCACGATAGTACTGACGTTAACTGCCGCTGACCCGGATGGCGCTGGTCCCTGCAGCGCGGTTTCTGATCAAATGAATTTGACTATTAATAAGCTTCCAACCGTGGTATTCTTTGGTCTGCCGTCAACCATGGCTGAGAATAACTCACCTATAACCCTTTCAGGAAACCAGGTGGGCGGATTGTTTACTATCTCACCGTTGACCAGTAACATTGGTAGTACATCACCTACACCAACTGGCAACGCTGTGTTTAATCCGGGAGCAGCAACCCTTGGGCTCAATCAAATTACGTACACCTATTCCGACCCAACGACAACCTGCACCAATTCTCAAACCCAACCCGTAATTATTAACCCGGTTACCAATGTTGATTTTAGTGTTTCCGGTGCAAAGATCAATGCAAGCAATGAATTTGAATTGTGTAACTACCAGACTGCTCCCGTTCGAATTAATGGATTCCCAAGCCCTACCACCGGCTTGGCACCTACGGGATTCAGTGCTTCGGTTGGCCAGACGTTTGGTGCCGCGTTGCCCTTGACCATCAACAGTGGAGAGTATTATATCGATACCCATGCACCATCAGACACCTATCTGATTACCTATACCTATAAAAACTCTGTCGGTGCTACTGATACGCTGACGCGTGTACTCAAGTTGCTGAGTATTCCAAATGCGGTGATCTCGGTAGCAAATTCTTGTATCAAAGATGCCATTCAGTTTGCTGATGGGGCAACGGTCATGCCTCCTTCACCCTTCCCTGTAACGATAGGTTCTTGGTCGTGGGATTTCAATGAGAATGGTACAGGAAGCGCATTCGCGACAACAAGCCATACCTAT
>DNZD01000249.1 GCA_003504855.1 Cytophagales bacterium | reverse complement strand
ATGTAGATCGCCTGGCTCTGATTCAGGAAGACGGAAAGCCATTTGGTGAAGAATATACACTCGTAGCAGTGGCCGATTATATCCTGCGCAAGCGCAAAGGAAATACCGTATCAAATCTCTCTTCATCACGGGCCCTGCGCGATGTCACCGAAAAAGCCGGTGGTCGATACACCGCTGCTGCCGTAGGCGAAGTGAACGTGGTCAATGCCATGAAGTCTTCCAAGGCAGTCATCGGTGGTGAGGGTAATGGCGGAATTATCGTACCTGATTTTCACTATGGCCGCGATGCCCTGATCGGAATCGCCTTGTTTCTGACCCACCTCGCAAAACAAAAAAAGAAAGCCTCCAGGCTGCGGGCTGGCTATCCGCCTTATTTTATTTCCAAGAATAAAATTGAATTAACACCTGCTATTAATGTGGACGAGGTGTTGTCCCAAATTCAGGCCAAATACAAAAAGGAAAAGGTGAGCACCATTGATGGGGTTAAAATTGACTTTGAAAAGGAAAAAGAATGGGTGCACCTGCGCAAGTCCAACACGGAACCTATCATCCGCATCTATGCTGAGTCGCGCGACGCAGAAAAAGCAGACGCCCTCGCGCAACGCATGATCGCTGATATAAAAGCCATTGTGAAAGCTTAACTTTGCAGCCACCCAATTCAGATGTCTATGCGTGTGTATCTTGACAATGCCGCTACCACCCCATTGGATCCGGAGGTTTTCGAAGCCATGAAACCTTTTATGCTGGAAGACTTCGGCAATCCTTCCTCCACCCACGCCCATGGACGCAAAGTGCGGGCCGCGATCGAATCATCCCGAAAAAAAATTGCTGAATTGCTACAATGCACACCCGGTGAAATCATCTTTACTTCCGGCGGCACAGAAGCAGACAATACCCTGATCATAAGCGGAATTCAGACCTACGGCATCAAGCATGCTATCTCTACACCCATCGAACACCATGCAGTTACGCATACCCTGGAGGTAATGGCAAAAGCCGGCGAAATCGAATTGCACTATGTGGCCCTGGATGAAAACGGTCATGTGAACCTTACTGACCTCGAGCGACTGCTGAAGCTGTATCCCAATGCCTTGGTCTCTCTGATGCACGCCAATAATGAAATCGGGAACTTACTAGACATCCGGCGGGTAGGCGAGCTTTGCGAAAAGCATCAGGCATTTTTCCATTCCGATACCGTGCAGACCATGGGGCATTATCGCCACAACATGAAAGAACTGTTTGTATGCGGACTTACTGCGGGTGCCCATAAGTTCCATGGCCCCAAGGGTGTGGGATTCATGTATATCCGAAAAGACAAAAAAATCCACCAATTCATCCATGGTGGCTCTCAGGAACGCAACATGCGCGGGGGCACCGAAAATGTATATGGAATCATTGGCATGGCCAAAGCGCTTGAAATCTCTTATCGGGAAATGGATGACCATCAAAAGCATATCACCGGATTGAAAGCCAGGATGATCAATAACCTGAAGCAAGCCATACCCGGTGTTTCCTTCCATGGCGACTCAGCTAATCTTGAGCGCAGTTTGTATACCGTACTCAACGTAAGTCTTCCGCCATCGGAAGAAAATGACATGGTACTATTCAATCTCGATCTGCAGGGTATTTCAGCTTCGGGCGGAAGTGCGTGCAGCAGTGGTGCATCTACCGGGTCGCATGTGCTGGGCGCCTTGTATCCTGAATCTAAACGCGGTGCAGTTCGCTTCTCATTTAGTAAATACAATACCGTAGCAGATATTGATTTCGCTACTGAAAAATTAGCGGAACTGTACCGGGTTCATGCTTAGTGCACCGGATAGGTATTGCTTCCAAATCGCTTGATAATCTCCTGCTCCAATCTTTCCCGATGATCAGGGTGCGCGATGCGCATGATCTCATACGCACGCTGACGCAGGTTCTTACCAAATAAATTGACCGCCCCGTATTCGGTAATGAGCCAATGCATGTGGGCTCGACTGGTGACAATACCAGCACCTGACCGGATCACCGGCACAATCTTGGACTCTCCCTTTCTGGTAACTGATCCCAACGCTATGATTGGCTTGCCGCCATCAGACAATGCCGCGCCGCGAATAAAATCCATTTGACCGCCAACCCCGGAGTATTGATAGGTGCCAATGGAATCCGCACAAACCTGACCCGTGAGGTCCACCTCAATGGCACTGTTAATGGCCACTACCCTGGGGTTCTGCCGGATAACCCGTGTCTCATTGACATAGGCTGTTTCAAGAAATGCAAACAAAGGGTTGTCGTCAATGAAATCATACAACGCCCGTGAGCCCACAGTAAATCCGGATACCACCTTGCCCGGGTACTTCTTTTTATAGGCATTGGTTATCACACCCGACTTAATCAATTGCAGCACGCCATCAGAAAACATTTCCGTGTGGATCCCCAGGTCACGGCAATGACCCATACAAGAAAGCGCTGCGTCCGGGATAGTGCCAATACCCAGCTGAAGCGTGGATCGGTCCTCTACCAACTCAGCGATTAGTTTGCCGATGGCATGATCTTCTTTGGAGAGCTGCGCACCGTAAGCCACCTCGGGCAATATATCCTGACATTGAACTACGCGATGGGCTTCACTGATGTGAATGAATCCATCACCGTGTGTCCGGGGCATATTGGGATTGACCTGCAAAATAATCTTCTTTGCACAGCGTGATGCGGACTTGGCCACATCCACAGAAGTTCCTAAAGAACAATAACCATGTCGGTCGGGTGGTGATACATGCAACATCGCTACATCCAAAGGCATGAGGCCCTCATCAAACAACCTGGAAATATCACTCAGGAAGATTGGAATATAGTCGCCGCGTCCCTCACGCACAACGTCGCGCAGGTTGGCGGACACAAAGAGTGAGTTAAAATAAAAACTGTCTCTCCACCGCGCATCCGTGATTGGCAAATCACCCAATGTGCTTATGGCAATTAATTCAACACCACGCAATTCGGGCGCACGTTGTACGAGGGCTTGCAACAACGTTGTCGGGGTTGAGGCACTTCCGTGAATAAATACGCGATCGCCGGACTGAATAATCTGAACGGCTTCGCTGGCTGAAACATAGGCAGGTGACATAAGCAGGAAACTCTGCTCAAGTTACCGATTAGCGACCGGGGTTCATGATAATTTTACTACTTTTCGCGCTGTGGCAGACCATCAGAATGTATCAATTATTGGTTCCGGCAACCTCGCCTGGCACCTTGCTCCCGCACTCGACAATGCCGGCTATGTTGTTAAAGAGGTGTACAGCCGAAACGCCCGTCATGCTGAGAAATTGACCTCCCGGCTGTATCAGGCCGAGGTAAAAACATCACTTGATTTTTCCGACAGTGCATCCCGGATCTTTATCATCGCCGTTAGCGACGAAGCCATTACGGAGGTGGCAACTGAGATTGTGCTTCCCGACGACGCCCACCTGATCCACACCTCCGGAAGTCAACCACTGTCAATACTTCAGTTTGCCGCCATTGACAACATCGGAGCACTTTACCCGCTTCAAACATTCAGCAAGAACAAAAAGATCGATTTCAAAACGGTTCCGCTCTTCGTAGAAAGCGCACAAGCCGGCACCGAAAAATTAGTGCTGACCCTGGCCAGGGCCATCAGCAACAAAGTCACCCGTACATCTGCAGAAGAAAGAAAGGCCCTTCATCTGGCAGCGTGCATCGCCGCTGATTTTACCAATCACATGATGACTATCGCCAGCGATTTATTAAAGCAGCATAAGATGAGCTTTGATCTCATTAAACCGCTCATCACCGAAACGATTAACAAAGGCATGGGACTTGGGCCGGAAAATACCCAGGCGGGGCCGGCCCATAACGGTGATCTTGAAACCCTGGATCGGCACCTGGAGGCTTTGTCTGATGACCCGGCAGTTGCCGAGATCTACAAAATCGTGAGTCAACATATCATTGACCGACACAACAAAGAGTAGTCACCCGCCCAAACAAAACTGAACTGTCAAACAAAAATCCATAAGTACCTTTATCCCATGGCTGATGGAATCTAAACTGCTTCAAACGACCACCGAAATTATTATGTCAAATCAAAACATCCGATTTATGAAAACTATCATGCTCGTTTTTGGCTGCCTGGTGGCGACCGGCGCTATTGCCCAAACGAAGACACGTGATCAAATGGACTTTACGGTTACTGAGGTCTGGGATTTAAAGCCTAAAAAAATTAACCCGGGTGCCACCCCGGCTGATGCTCCTTCGGACGCTATCGTGCTGTTTGATGGAAAAGACCTTAGTCAGTGGTTGGCCAACAACGGGAGTGAAGCCAAATGGACAGTGAAAGACGGAGCCATGACTGTTACCAAGGGAACAGGTGATATTAAAACCAAACTGACTTTTGGTGACATTCAGCTACATATTGAGTGGCGCTCCCCGGAAGAAATCATCGGAGAAGGTCAGGGGCGAGGCAACAGCGGCATTTTTTTGCAAGAGCGCTATGAGCTGCAGGTATTGGATAGTTATGAAAGCGTTACTTATTCTAACGGACAGGCAGGCTCGATTTATAAACAGTCTATTCCCCTGGCAAATGCTTGTCGCAAACCCGGCGAGTGGCAAACATATGATATCTATTATACGGCACCCCGTTTCAGTGACAATGGCCGGGTGATCGTGCCGGCGTACATCACCGTGGTGCACAATGGTGTATTGATTCAGAATCACACCCAGATACAGGGGCCCTCCGAATTTCGAGGCTTGCCAGTGTATCAATCGCACGGCAAGGGTGCCATCCGCTTACAAGATCATGGCAATCCTGTCAGCTACAGGAATATCTGGGTGCGGGAACTCTAGAAGCAAACCCAATAAACAAAAAAGGTCAGGCACATCGCCCGACCTTTTTTTGAATTTTAACTTCCTGTTTAATTATTGACTGGCTCAGCAACCACTTCGCCTTTAATGGTAAGTATAATTACGCCGGTTTCGGTATTTGCCGTCACTGTAATACTCTTATTAAAGCCTCCTGCAGCAGCTGCGTTATAGGTTGCATCCACAAATCCCTGACCGCCCGGAAGAATAGGCTCTTTGGTCCAGTTGGGTGATGTACAGCCGCATGAAGGCTGAGCATTGGTGATAACAACGGGTACTTTGCCTGTGTTGGTAAACATAAAGCGATGCGTAGCGGGTACGCCCTGCTTGATCTTACCAAAATCGAAATTCTGGTTATCTACTGTTACCACGGCAGCATCAGACTTTTGTTTTACCGCTGTGGTTCCGTTATCTACTTTTACTGCTTCAGCATCAGACTTTGACTTTGCTCCTGTGGCTCCCTGACCCAGGGCGGCCTGAGCCACCAGCACCAGAGCTGCGAAAAACACTACTTTTTTCATAGGGATGATTGATTTAGGGTTAAAAATACTGTGTTGGATTCAACGATACAAACATTGTATCAAAATGCGCGCCATGCTGTTAAGAAACACTTAATTGATGTTAATGACTTGTTAATCACCCCAATTTCGCCAGATACCGCATTACCTTTGTTGCATGAGCCGGAACACCCTCCGCATCGTAATCCTCCTTGCCGCCATTAGCATTATTGGTATATCCGTTACGCAGGTGTATTGGTTCCGAAAGGCTTTTGATCTTCGGGCCAATCAGTTTAACCGGGATGTTACCACTTCGCTTAATAACGTTGCGCTTAAGTTGATCGAATTCAACCGCGGCACGATCCCTTCCAGCTCTTTGGTCAGTCAGGTTTCCACCAACTATTTCGTTGTGCTGGTTAATGGCCCCATAGATGCAGCCCTGCTGGATTTTCTTTTAACTACCGAATTCCAAAAACGCGGCATCGCTCATTATGAATACGGCATTTACGACTGCGTTGACAAGTGCATGCGGGGTGGAAACTATATCACCCCGGCCACGACCGTACAGAAAACCACTTTCCCCGAAACTCCACGACTCAATAATGACGGTTACTATTTTGCCGTTCAGTTTCCAATGGTCGAAGCGAACATTCTCAGTCAAATGGGCATTTGGGGATTTTCCTCCATTGTTATGCTGGTGGTGATTTTATTCTTTGTCTACTCGCTGTTTGTCATACTGAAACAAAAGCGTCTGTCTGAAGTGCAAAATGATTTCATCAACAACATGACCCATGAATTCAAGACGCCTATTTCAACTATTGCCATCTCCTCGCAGGTGCTAAAAGATCCATCCATCGTATCGCAACCTGACCGGCTGTTGAACTACGCATCATTGATTGAAACCGAAAATAATCGCCTTCGCGAACAGGTTGACCGTGTACTTCAAATGGCTCAACTGGAGAAGAAAGACCTGGGCCTGAACAAAACATACTGTCAGATCCATGAATTGATCCAGGAGGCCGCAATTCACAACACGGTCGCACTGGAAGCAAAGGGTGGAGCAATAGAAATTCATGCCAACGCCAAACACAGCACTGTATTTGGCGACAAACTGCACCTCTCGAATGTGATCAATAACCTGATCGACAACGCAATTAAATACAACCACCGTCCACCACGCGTGGCCATCACTACAGCTGATTCACCCGCCGGATTGCGCATCCAGGTCACCGACAATGGGATTGGTATACCTGTCGATGAACAGAAACGAATATTTGAACGCTTCTATCGCGTGCCCACCGGGAACATACATGATGTAAAGGGCTTTGGTTTGGGCCTTCACTATGTCAAAACAGTCATTGAGCATCACCGGGGCAGCATTGCCGTGGAGAGTAAACCCGGCGCTGGCAGTACTTTCTCCATCCTGATTCCGTTAAACTAAAGATGATGGGGACACGCGTTTTGATTGTTGAGGATGATCCCAGCCTGGGCTTTGTGGTTAAGGATAATTTATCCGCCAAAGGTTATCTCGTGACGCTTTGTCGAGATGGAGAAGAAGGCATAAAAACGTTTCACCAGGGGAGCTTTGATCTGTGCATCCTTGACGTTATGATGCCCAAAAAGGATGGCTTTTCTGTGGCGCGCAGCATCCGCGAAAAGAACTCAGATGTGCCTATCCTGTTCCTTACAGCCAAGTCTATGGTAGCCGATAAGGTGGAAGGCTTTCGGGCCGGTGGTGATGACTATATCGTCAAACCATTCAGCATGGAAGAACTTTGCCTGCGGATGGAAGTCTTTTTGAGGCGATCCGTAGGCTCTGGTGAGTCGTCATCCTTCGTACTCGGGGAGTGCACCTTCGACTACAAGAACCTTACCCTCCGGCATCCCAATCAGGACAAAACCCTTACCCAAAAAGAAGCAGATGTTCTCCGGTTGCTTTGCCTGCATCGGGACCGTGTATTAAAGCGCGAGGAAATATTAAAAGCCGTTTGGGGCGATGATGATTACTTCATGGGAAGAAGCCTGGATGTATTTCTTTCGAAATTGCGCAAGTATCTTTTGGCCGACCCAAGGGTAGAAATTATCAATTACCACGGCGTTGGATTCAAGCTGGAAATAAGAAGCTAACAACCAAGCATTAGCTCCAGAAACCCTGATCATAACAGTCCTGACTTGCCTAAATGGTCAAATGCTGAATTTCCTTGATTTCCTTCTCCAATATCTCAAATCCGGAAATGAGAACCTGATTGACTCTTCCATCAATTCGCAAGGGCAGGAAGGTACGCCTGAAATACCGCTCCCGATCACCGTCTTCCAGCCGGAGAACATCAATTTGTTTTTGGTTACTCGAAATGGCCAGGTCAATGAGCAGTTTCTTGTCCACCCAGGTTTCTGGTGAGACGACACTCCACCGTTGCCCTATCATTTGGGTAACTTCACGATGGTATAGTTGAGCAACGCACTTGTTTGCATACAGAATCAATCCATCAGGGTTCACCAGTGTGATGGGAACCTCGATGTTTTCGGCAAGCGCCCTATACTTCGCCTCACCCTCCTTGAGCCGGTCATAAGCCATTCGTCGCGCCTCCTCGAGGTTCTTTCGCTGATCAATGTTGGTAAACATGCCATACCATAGCACAGAACCATCTTCCTGCTGCACCGGACGTAACCGCAATTCATACCATACTTCAATGGTATTCACACTTTCAATCCTGAATTCGGCCTGAAGTGATTCGCATTTTTGAATGGCCCCCTTCATCACTTGCCTGAGGTGAAGCAAATCCTCCGGATGAACATGGTTAAATAACACCATCAGATCACTATTCAATTTATTGATATCATCACCGAGGATGTCCCGCATTTTGCGACTGGAGAAAATTGCATGCATAGATCCATTCACTTCCTGCCTGATGATGAGCTGAGCCGCTGGTGACAGTTCTGAAAGATTATACAAGTCACGTTCAAGTGACAATTTTTCCAATTGGACTTGCTGTGCCTTCTTACGTTCGGTAATGTCAATGATTAGTCCATACCACAAAACAGATCCATCCGGCTCCAGGTTTGGGTAGCTAAAGCCTTCCACATGCATCGTCCTTCCATCTTTGCGAAGGATCATAAACTCTTCGTGCCAATGCGACATGGTCTCCAATGCCCTCGAGTTGGCTTCAAATACCCTGGTCTTCGTGTCCGGATGAAGCAGCTCATCAATTACAAATGGATTGGCGATCACTTCATCTTCTGACAAGCCGGTCATCTCATAAAATTTGGGACTGCCGAAAATCAAGCGGCTGGTTCCATCGAGGTGCGTGACTACATTGTATAAACCACCCGGCGACAGCCTTACCATCATGTTTACCCGTCGGTTGAGCTGCTCCCGCTCCTGATACACCTGTTCAAATTTGAAACGTGGGCTGACATCCAGAAAGATGCCATACCAAAGCATGCTGCCATTATCCAACTGCTGACAACGGGCAAGGCCCTCAATATGCTTGGTGATGCCCGACGGACATTGCAGCCTGAATTGACTATGTATCTCCTCAAAACTCCGAGCCGCCGCCTGGTTCAACCTGACTATTTCTGCCAAATCATCAGGATGAATGCGTGATGGGATGGGGTCAACTCCTCCCATGAGCTCTTCCCTGGTAAACTCCGTGATCTCGAGAAACTTCTCGCTAATGAATTTGACCTCGCGGGCACCATTTGGGTGGCGCAGGACACTATATATTCCTCCCGGGGTGTGATCGAGAAGTGTCTTTACTTCTATGCTCAGTTCGGGTTCGATTTCTGATACAATAAACATGACGGCGATTCAACATTACTCGCCACCAACTTAGTGGATGTCTCAAAATCCTTCTGTGACATTTGTCATAGACCTGCCTGAGAAAAGCAGTGATTTTGACCAAAAAAGGGGCCTAATCGCCTTCCCTGGGCACCCGACGAGTGCCTGCATATAATTCATATTCCAGCAACCGGCAATCAATCTGGCTGGTATAAAACTCAATCCGGCGGCTTGCCTTCAATCCGATTTTCTTTGCCAACTCCAGATTGCCGGTGAATACATAGCCGGTGTAACCCGCACATTTTTTCTTCAGGAAATCGCCGATCTGGGCATAGGTTGTCTCCAACGCAGTGACATCACCCAATCGCTCTCCATATTCAGGGTTGAAGTAGATAATGCCAGGAGGTTCCGGCAATACGGTCTCCGCAAAATCACAAACCGCAAACTCCATCAGCGACTCAACGCCAGCCACACCTGCATTGACTTTCGAAATCTGAATGGCATCCTCACTGATGTCAGTTGCTATCACACGCAAACCGGGAACCTCCGTGACTAAACTTTCCAGGCGCAGTCGCTCTGCTGCATAAACCCCAGGGTCATAACCAAGGAAATGCATGAAGGCATAGTTTGTCCGGAATAATCCCGGATACCGGTTAGTGGCCAGCATCAGTGCTTCAATCGCAACTGTAGATGATCCACACATGGGATTAACAAATGGTGACTTCCGATCCCACTTGGTGGCCAGCACAGTAGCTGCTGCCAACGCCTCAAGCATGGGTGCTTTACCCGGAATTTTCCGGTAACCATGTTTGGCTAAAGTGTGGCCAGACGTATCAATAAATATTTCAGCATCCTCTTCTTTCCAGAACAGATGTACAACGGCCTGGTCCAAAGAGGGTCCTGAATTGGGTCGCTTACCTTTCTCCCGTCTGAACCGGTCAGCGATGGCATCCTTTACCTTGACATTGACAAACAAATTATTGTTCACGGTAAAGTGGTCGACTGTACTGGTAACTGAAACATATCCCTCCGCGGGAATCACTTTTTCCCACGGCATGCGGATGAGAACATCATACACATCTTCCGGACTGTTGGCCTTGAATTTCTTAAGCGAGTACAGCACCTGACTTGCACAACGCAACGTAAGGTTGAGTCGTATACAATCCGTCATGGTTCCCTTGAGTTCGACTCCGGTAGAAAACTGACGGTCAACGGCAAATCCCTGGGCCTCCACCTCCATGCGGAGAAACGGTGCCAGACGTTTATTGCACGTGATGACGAGGGTACTTGGTGTCTGAAACGGTTCCACGGCGACAAAGGAAACTAATTAAACATTTCCTTCAGCACGGATACGGACTTGATTTCCCCGAAATTATCAGCATGGATTGCATAGAAATGCAATATGGAATCAAGCAAAATCCGCCGTGAAGCTCCGGTCAGGGGCACCACCGTTGAATAATCAGCCGCCAGGAGAGCTTGTAGGGAGCGGGCGTGCCCATTATCTAATGGCCAGCCGTCCAGCACTTCATCATTTGACTGTGCACCAAAACCCAGATAGCGGCTCAGCTTCAACATAAATATGAGATGGAAATTCTCCGGCTTCGAACTTTTATCCAGTGCTATCAGCGAGTCAATCAAAAAACATCCGAGCTCTTCGGCCTGGCTCTGGTCCTTGACAGTGCGGTTAATCACTTCGGTAAGGAACATCGCTATGGCGGACTTACGGATATCGCGGTCCAAAGTCTGATAGGCGTGAATGCATTTAACTTCCTTGATTCTGAGAATCGGCGCATTTTCCCGATAATACACCACCATATCCAGCAGCGTCAGGGGTTGAAACAGGGCGAGCTGCTTACGCGATGAGCGGCCCCACACACCATTTACTATATAACTCTGCAGGCCAAACTGTTCAGTAAAAATGGTGACGATAATGGAGGTTTCTCCATAACGCGTAAAGCGAAAAACAATCCCCCGTGTTTTCTGTAAGGCCGGCATGGGTTTCAGAAACTACGACTTGCGCCGCTTGTTCATTCCCTCATTAAATGCCTTGCGACTGCGCGCTTCGTACTTGTCTTTCTCGCCTAATACTACCTGGGCATTTTCTTCATTGAGCCGAAAGGAGAACGAAGCCAACTCCCCGGTTTCACTGCAAATGGCATGCACCTTGGTAACAAATTCGGCAACCGCCAACAGGTTGGGCATCGGGCCAAATGGTTTGCCTTCATAGTCCATATCCAATCCGGCAACAATCACGCGCTTGCCCGCATTGGCCAACTGATTACACACCTCAACGATACTCTCATCAAAAAACTGCGCTTCATCGATGCCCACTACATCGCAATCCCCGGCCAACAACAAAATATCATTGGCAAACTGTACTGGTGTGGAACGGATGGCCCGCTCCGCATGCGACACGATGTTTTCACTGTGGTAGCGCTTGTCAATGGCGGGTTTGAAAATTTCCACCCGCTGGCGCGCAATCAGGGCCCGGTTCAGGCGGCGGATCAACTCCTCGGTCTTGCCACTAAACATGCAACCACATACCACCTCAATCCAGCCTGCACGACTTTCGGATTTTTGTTTGCCCAGGTGAGGTTCGATGAACATAAGGGCAAGTTAAGCGTCCGGCATCAAATACCCTTTGGTTACAGCGGTTTCGATACCTTTGGCGATAAATTCTCTGGTGTGAATATTAACTCCCGCCTTCCGGATACCGGAACCTCCATTTTTACGGTCATGTCGCGCATGGCCCTGGAACACGGCGCTATCAACCTTTCACAGGGTTTTCCGGATTTTCCGGTATCGGAAACGCTTATTGACCTTATTACTCAGCAAATGAAGGCCGGGCACAATCAGTACGCACCGATGCCCGGCGTCCAAAGCCTTCGGGAGGTGCTCGCCCAGGTGATACAGTCAACCTACCAACGACCTACCAACGCGGAAACAGAAATTACCATTACCGCTGGTGGCACTGAAGCCCTATTCTCGACCATTGCCGCGCTGGTGCAGGCCAACGATGAGGTCATTGTTTTCGATCCTTCGTATGACTCTTATGCACCCGCCATCCGGCTGAATGGTGGTGTGCCCATTCATATCAATCTGCGGCCCCCGGGTTTTGGTATTGACTGGGATCAGGTGAGGCAACGCATCAACAACCGCACCCGGATGATTATCATCAATACTCCGCATAATCCCAGTGGTGCCGTGCTGACTGAGTCTGACATGAAAACGCTCGAGGAATTGGCAAATCGCTATGGACTCCTGGTGCTGAGTGATGAAGTGTATGAGCGGATTATTTTTGAACGGATCACCCATCAGAGCATCCTGCGCTATCCTTCACTCGCCCGGCAAAGCATTGCTGTATTCTCATTTGGGAAAACATTCCACGCTACAGGATGGAAAGTGGGATATACGGTCGCCGATGAGGCCATTACCAAGGAGATTAGAAAAGCCCATCAGTTTATCACCTTTAGTGTGAATACCCCTGTACAGCACGCATTGGCTGAACACATGAAGAACCCTGATCATTACCTTCACCTCGGCAGTTTTTACGAACAAAAGAGAAACTACTTTCTGGAACAGATCAAAGGCTCCTCTTTTGCTCCACTCCCATGCTTTGGCAGCTATTTTCAATTGCTGTCCTATCAGGGCGTGTCAGACCTGCCCGAAGCGGACATGGCCGCCTGGATGACACGGGAACATAAACTGGCTTCCATACCTGTGTCTGCTTTTTATCGCGACAAAACAGACAACAAACTGCTCCGCTTTTGCTTCGCGAAGAGCGAGGCCACCCTCCAAATGGCCGGCGCTATTCTCCGAAAATTATAAGCCATGAATGACCTGCGCATCAGCTTGATTCAATCGGACCTTCATTGGGAAGACAGCACCGCCAACCGGGCTATGTTTGAAGAAAAAATCTGGGAGATTGATCAACCCACAGATGTGATTGTGCTTCCGGAAATGTTCACCACCGGCTTTTCCATGGACCCCGTCGAACTGGCCGAAAGAATGGGCCTGCTGACAGTGCGCTGGATGCGGCAAATGGCCGAGCAAACCAAAGCAGTGATTACCGGGAGCCTGATTGTAGAGGAAGATCAGCAATACTATAACCGGTTGATCTGGATGCCGCCCGTCGGTGATCATCAGGTGTACAACAAGAGGCACCTCTTCCGAATGGCCGATGAGCAGAAGGCCTATGCCCCTGGTCAGGAACGACTTATTATTAACTATAAGGGCTGGAACATATGTCCCATGATATGTTATGACCTGCGGTTTCCGGTCTGGAGCCGGAACCGGATGGGGGCAGAAAGAATGGATTATGACCTGTTGCTCTACGTCGCCAATTGGCCGGAAGTCCGCATCCAGGCATGGAATACCCTCCTGCGGGCCAGGGCCATTGAAAACCTGGCCTATGTAGCTGGTGTCAATCGTATCGGAAATGACGGGGCTGGTATATTTCACAATGGGCAATCCGCTGTGTTTGGTCCGGCGGGCGAAGTACTCGTTCCCGGTGCCGATGGTGAACGAATTGTTAGTATTACCCTCAGTGCCGATCAGCTCACGGCGCACCGCAATCGGTTTCCGGCGTGGCGCGATGCTGATGATTTCAGGATTCTCTAGAGAACAGCGGTAAGGCTGAAAAATACTGGCTACTTTTGCGGCATGTCACATCGCCCCATCAAACGTGCCCTCATTTCTGTCTATTATAAAGACAACCTTGAGCCCATTATTCATGCACTTGCAAAAAACGGGGTAGAGTTCGTCTCAACAGGAGGAACCCAGGAATTTATTGAAAAGCTTGGATACCGTGTAGTGCCGGTAGAAAAATTAACCGGCTATCCTTCGATTTTTGGTGGGCGCGTGAAAACGCTGCACCCCGCTGTGTTTGGTGGTATTCTCTATCGGCGCGATGACGCAGGGGACATCCGTCAGGCCGATGAATTCAAGATCGGCGCCATTGATCTGGTCATCGTCGACCTTTATCCATTTGAAGAAACCGTAAGCAAGGGCGGAACAGAAGATGAGATCATTGAGAAAATTGACATTGGCGGCATTTCACTAATCCGCGGTGCAGCCAAGAACTTTGCCGATGTGCTGATCATCTCTTCCCGAAATCAATATCCGGCCTTGTTGCAATTGTTAGTGTCGAAGTCCGGAGGCTCTGACCTTGCTGACCGGAAGCACTTCGCCGCTCTTGCCTTTGATACCACCTCACACTATGACACTGCGATCTTCGGCTACTTTCAGCAAACAGAGCCGATGCCTCGCTTCAAAGCCAGCGTTCAGGATGGCAAGGTGCTTCGGTATGGCGAGAACCCGCACCAGCAGGGTGTGTTCTTTGGTGCACTGGGAGAGATATTTGATCAACTGAATGGAAAGGAGCTGTCTTATAATAACCTCGTAGACGTAGATGCTGCCGTGAGCCTCGTACAGGAGTTTACAGGAGAGACCGCTTTTGTCATCATCAAACATACCAATGCCTGTGGCGTTGCTACCGCCGCAACCGTCAAGGAGGCCTATCAAAAAGCTTTCGCGGCCGACACGTTGTCGGCCTTCGGTGGCGTGCTGGCCTCAAGCCAACCCATTGATTTGGCGGCCGCAGAGGCCATGAACAGCCTGTTCTTCGAAATTCTAATTGCACCCGGATTTACAGAAGAGGCGCTTACCCTGCTCAAGTCCAAAAAGAACCGCATCCTGCTGTTGCAAAAGAAGGCCATCGGAAACCCGAAGCAGGTGAAGAGTTTGCTCAATGGCTATTTGGTACAAGACAGCGATTGGAAAACTGACACCGTCGCGGATCTCAAAGTGGTGACTCGACGATCGCCCACCGATGCCGAGGTACGCGGACTCCTTTTCGCGAGCAAGATTTGTAAGCATACGAAATCAAATACCATTGTGCTGACGTCCGACAGCCAGTTGCTGGCGAGTGGCGTGGGTCAGACCAGCCGCGTGGATGCCCTGCGCCAGGCTATTGAAAAAGCCAAGGTGTTTGGCTTCAGTCTGAAAGGTGCCGCCATGGCATCAGATGCATTTTTTCCATTCCCGGATTGCGTCGAAATTGCCCATGACGCCGGGATTCGGGCAGTGATTCAGCCTGGTGGTTCCATCAAAGATCAGGATTCAATTGCCTACTGTGATGGCCATGACATGGCGATGGTCTTTACCGGCTTCCGTCACTTCAAGCACTAACATCCGGCGACATCGTCACCCCCCTGCCAAAAAAACTGAGAGGTTTGGGCTAACAGCCATTAAATCAACTGATTATTTCTGTAATTTCGCTCGATTTTCATTTCAACTTTAGGAGAAAACCAACCCATGGGACTTTTTGATTTTTTTACCAGCGACATCGCCATTGACCTTGGCACAGCCAATACGCTGATCATTCACAAGGATAAAGTGGTTGTCGACGAGCCGTCCATCATTGCCCTGGACAAATTGTCTGGCAAAGTGCTGGCCATAGGCCGTGAGGCCATGCAGATGCACGAGAAAACCCACGACAACATCAAAACCATTCGCCCGCTCAAGGAAGGTGTGATCGCCGACTTTCATGCTGCTGAAATGATGATCCGCGGTTTGATCAAAATGATTGACACCGGCAAGCGATTCTTCCCACCATCGCTACGTATGGTGATTTGTATTCCTTCCGCCATCACCGAAGTTGAAAAACGGGCAGTTCGCGACTCAGCCGAGCATGCCAATGCCAAAGAAGTTTACATGATTCATGAACCCATTGCTGCGGCCATCGGCATTGGCATTGATATCGAACAGCCAGTCGGCAATATGATTGTAGATATTGGCGGAGGAACAACAGACATTGCAGTGATTGCGCTATCTGGTATTGTCTGCGATCAGTCTATACGTATTGCGGGAGATACTTTTAACCGTGATATTCTCGACTACATGCGTCGTCAGCATAACCTGTTGATCGGTGAACGCACCGCAGAACGCGTGAAAATCGAAGTAGGATCAGCCCTTACCGAGTTAGACGACGGCCCGGATGATTATGAGATCCGCGGCCGTGACCTGATGACCGGCATTCCCAAAACCATCAAAATTTCATACAGTGAGGTCGCTTTCGCTTTGGATAAATCAATCTCCAAATTGGAAGAAGCTGTACTCAAAGCCCTGGAGCTCTCACCACCCGAATTGTCGGCTGACATTTATGAACGGGGGATCTACCTCACTGGCGGCGGTGCGTTACTGCGCGGCCTGGACAGAAGGCTGTCATTAAAGACCAAATTGCCCATACATGTTGCTGAAGATCCGCTGCGGGCTGTGGTGCGCGGAACCGGAGCTGCGCTCAAGAACCTGAACCACTATCGGAAAGTGTTGATGATCTGATGCGATGCAGCGTCTTTTCAATTTTCTATTTGTCTATCGGGCGTTTTTCACCTTTTTGCTCCTTGAACTTCTCTGTGCCTGGTTGCTGGTAGAAAATAACCAATATCAAAGCACACAATTTTTCAACTCCTCCAACCGGTTTGCCGCTGGTATCCTCGCATTTTCACAAAGTAGCCGGGAGTACTTTTCCCTGCGACAAATCAATGAAGAGATTGCACGCGAAAATGCTCAGTTGCGCACTGCCCTGGAGTTAAGCCTTCAGGAAAAAGGAAGCCATGGGCTTGATACCCTGCGCCGGTATGATTTTGTTAGTGCACGCGTTGTGAACAACTCTGTGGCTCAATTCAAAAACTATATCACGGTTGATCGAGGCCGTCAGGATGGGCTTGAACCTGGTATGGCCGCTATCAGCACATTCGGTGCGGTCGGGAAGGTAAAGTCAGTATCCGATCATTATGCCGTACTCACCTCCGTGCTCAATATCGACGAGCAAATATCCTGCGTGCTGAGCCGAACGGGCAATTTTGGAACCGTGCAATGGGATGGCACCGACCCCCGCATGGTGAATATGCGGTATGTGCCGCGCCACGTCACGCCTCAACCGGGGGATACCATCCTCACTTCAGGGTATAATGCAGTGTTCCCTCCTGGGATTATGGTGGGATTGGTCAAAGAAGTATCGTTGAAAGACGAAGCCTTGTTCTATGAAATCCGCGTTGAACTTGCTCAGGATTTCAGGCAATTGTCATTTGTGAAGCTGGTAAAAAGTCGTTTTCGCAAGGAGCAGGATTCCCTCGAAACCAAAACCATCGGAATACCCAAATGAACCGATCTGGCATCTTACCGGTGTTCTACTTCGTTGCTTACCTGCTGGTACAGGTGATGATATTCAAGCAAGTGGTGTTCTTTGACACTGCCTTTTGCTTTCTCTACATTGCGTTCATTCTGTTGTTGCCCATAGAAACCAACCCTTTGGTACTTATGCTGGTTGGGTTTCTCCTTGGATTTTCAATCGATATCTTCTATGACAGCCTTGGCTTGCATGCCATGAGCCTGGTGTTGGTGTCTTATCTGCGCAATTATCTGTTGGCCGCCATTACACCCCAGGGCGGCTATGACGCAGGCGAAGGACCTACCATGGCATCCAATGGGCTGCAATGGTTTCTGGTTTATGCCATACCGCTGGTTTTTGTCCACCACGCTGTATTATTTTTCGTGGAGGCCGGAGGGTTTGGCACATTCTGGTTCACCATGCAGAAGATTGTCACAAGCCTGCTTTTTACGATTTCAGTGATGCTGTTCCTCCAGTACCTGTCATTTGACAGAAGACGATGAACGAAGGAAGAAAAGAAATATTTCAATTGGCGATTATCGGGGTCGCCATCATCTTCCTGGTGAAGCTCTTTTTCATCCAGGTTGTCGACGACCGCTATGCTGACATGGCCGACAGCAACGCCATCCTCCGCCAGGTGGACTATCCGGTCCGGGGATTGATCCGCGACCGGAATGGAAAGTTGATTGTTTACAATACACCCGAGTTTAAGCTGGAAGTCCTCCTCAAGGATGTGAAGAACTTTGATTCTGCCAGGTTCTGCTCAGTCTTCGGACTCACACGCGAGGAGTTGAGAAAAAAATTCCGGGAAATGAAAGCCCGGAAGGAATACTCGCCTTATAAACCAACGCTTTTTCTCAATCAACTCTCAGTAACAGACTTCGCAAAAATCCAGGATTACCTCGACGAGTTCCCCGGATTCTACGTTCAGGCCCGTACCACCCGTGCTTACACTACACCGGCACTGGCAAATGCACTGGGGTATGTGAGTGAAATCAGTAAGACACAGTTGGCAGAAGATAAGTCGGGTACCTATAAGCAAGGCGACTATATCGGGCAAAGTGGTATTGAAGCATTTTATGAAGAACGTCTTCGCGGTAAACGTGGCGTGAGCTTCAAACTGCGCAACGTAAAAGGTATCGTAAAGGGATCTTTTAAAGATGGTGTGTATGATACCCTTTCCGTGCCCGGGGAAGACCTGATTACCGGCATTGACCTTGACCTCCAACAATACGGAGAGTTTCTGATGAATGGCAAAGCCGGAAGTATTGCTGCCATCGACCCTGCCACCGGTGAAATCCTCGCCCTGGTATCCGGTCCTTCCTACAACCCCAACCTGCTTACCGGCAAGGAATACTCCACTAACTTCAAACTAATCAGCAGCGATACCAATAAACCGCTGTTTAACCGGCCCTTGATGGCACAATACAGGCCTGGATCCATTTTCAAAATCGCCCAGGCCATGACGGCCTTGCAAGAGGGAGTCATCACCCCCGAAACACGGATCCGATGCGACAGGACACTCATTGATTGTCATGGTGGACACTCCTACGAAGACTTGCGTGGTGCGATCACCAATTCCTGTAACCCGTATTTTCTCGGCGTACTTCGCCGTATGATCAACAAGGGCGTGATCAATGATCCTTACAAAGACACCCGCATTGGTTTGGAAGAGTGGGACAAGCATATCATGAGCTTTGGGTTTGGCCGCCCGCTGGGCATCGACCTTCCCAATGAAAAACGCGGACTGGTCCCCACGCCAGCTACATACGATGCTGCCTATCACAATAAGCCCTGGAAATTCTCCAACATCTACTCCATTGCCATTGGTGAAGGAGAAAATCTGGTGGTGCCTCTGCAAATGGCTAATTTCGTTGCCACCATTGCCAATCGCGGGTACTACTACACACCGCATATTGTACGGGCTGTTGGCGCTGATGGCAAGGCCTTGCCAAGGTATCTTGAGCGTCACTACACCACCATCGATTCAGCCAACTTTAAAATTGCCATTGATGCCATGGAGCAAGTTGTCGCTGCCGGTACCGGTATGCGTGCCAAACTGAAGGATATTATCGTGTGTGGCAAAACAGGTACAGTGCAAAACGAGCCACGCCCGGACCACTCCGTGTTTATTGCTTTTGCCCCGCGCGATAATCCTAAGATTGCCATCTCTGTGTATGTGGAAAACAGTGGACAGGGCGGTCGGGCAGCGGCGTCCATTGCTTCCCTGATGATTGAAAAATACCTGCTGGGTCATACGGAACGACCCTATATCGAACAATATGTAATGGCCGGAAAATTTCTTGATGTTAAGCCAAATTGAATCGCGAAGACAACATATCAGGTAGTCTGGATTGGGCAACCATTGGGTTGTACCTCGCCCTGGTACTCTTTGGATGGTTGAACATCTATGCCGTGGTGTACGATGAAAGCGTGCAACAGAGCATCTTCAGCCTGTCATTGAATTCGGGACGACAGTTGCTGTTCATCATTGTTTCGCTGTTCATCATTGCCGGTATTGTCATCCTCGACATGCGCTTCTATGAAACCTTTGCTTACGTCCTGTATGCATTGTTAATGTTCACGCTGCTGCTGATTCCTTTCCTTGGCAAGGAAGTTGGCGGAAACAAAGCCTGGATCGGTATTGGTTCTTTCGGGGGACAGCCCAGCGAATTGGCCAAGTTTGTCACGGCACTCGCCGTCGCTAAATATGCCGGCTCCGTAGGCTTTCGGATGGATAACCTTAGAAATCAAGCGGTCATGTTTGGCCTGATCGGCTTGCCCATGGCACTTATTCTGTTGCAGAAAGATACAGGTACAGCCCTGGTGTTTACATCCTTTATTCTGGTGTTCTTCCGCGAAGGCATGTCGCCATTTCTGATGGTCGTGGGTATTTGCGCGGCCGCAATCTTTGTCCTTACCCTCCTCATTCCCAATCAACTTTATTTACACGGTGCGATCGTCGTGGTGTTAGCGTTGCTCATCGCCTTTGGCCGTAAAAAAGCAAAACGAATTGTACTGCTGAGCGTAGGGGCCATTTTGATCATGGGTGTTATCGAAAGTGTGGATTACGTTATTACAGATGTACTCAAACCGCATCAGCAAAATCGTGTCAAGGCCCTGATCAATCCCGATGCAGATCCGCTGGGTTTTGGATGGAATGTCACCCAATCAAAAATTGCCATTGGGAGCGGTGGCCTCATTGGCAAAGGCTTTCTGAAAGGCACCCAAACAAAATATGATTTCGTTCCGGAACAAAGCACCGATTTTATTTTCTGTACCATTGGTGAAGAGCATGGTTGGGTGGGAAGTCTGCTGGTCATTACCTTGTTTGTCACTTTGTTGCTACGGGTGATATACATCGCGGAGAGGCAAAAGAATCGCTTCGCCCGGGTGTATGGGTACAGTGTCGTGAGTATATTCTTTTTTCACTTCGCCGTAAACATCGGTATGACCATAGGTCTGTTTCCGGTAATTGGCATCCCTCTGCCATTCTTCAGCCATGGCGGATCATCCCTCTGGGGATTTACCATATTGTTATTTATTCTGCTGAAGTTGGATGCGCACCGCGGACAGGTGCTTCAGCGAATCTGATCAGGAAGCAAAACGGCGCTCCAGGATTTCCATAAACTCCTGATACTCCTCGCCCGCCACGTCCCATTCACCGTAATTATTCTGGAGATATGTTTTCGCCTGTGCCAGGTTATCTAATTCATCGAGGCGTTCAACGGCAGCCGAGAATAATTCAAAATCACCATTGAACAGGATTTTGGTGAACATGAACTTCTGATTGATGGTCAGTGACTCTTTGATCTTCTTTTTGATCTGAAAATTATCAGCCACGGTGGTTTGAGGCCCCTTCTGCAACTGATCGTAGAGAGTGGTCTGCACCACAGCTGGTTTCGGAGGTTCCGGTTTTTGTGGCTCAGGTGCCTTGACGACCGGAGTCGGAGTTTTGATTGGCTCTGGTTTCTGAACAGCGACCTCTACTGGCTTATTCACCGGCTCTGATTTGCTTTCGTAAAAAGCATGCATATCCACCGGCACCACCGTCGAGAAAGCACTTATGTAATTCTCCAAATCCTCCGGTGTAAAGTTCACTTCTTCGAGGATTCGATCGAGCAAAGCAAATGCCTCATTGCCACTGATGGAGGTCATCTTCTTCTCCTCCATGGTAGCCAACAAACGCTCCAGGGGAATACGATTAATCTTAATGTATTTGATGTCTGCCTTAAGCTCTTCCGCTCGCACCGCTCCTCCGGCTCCATTGTCCAGTTTGTCGGCATAGAAATCATACGGGTCCAGCAGCAAGTACAGGGTTTGCCTCACCGCCTTCTTCAACAGTGGCTGAAACGACTCCCTGGAAATGGCGATATGGTTGGAGAGCAGATTTAGAAATTTGGCGAGGGCCTCCGCTACTTCTGGGGCGGTATAATCAAAGAACGGACTGCGGAGTCGCTGGCTCTCCAGCTTCCAGGCATGCAAGAGTTCGCTCAGTACAAACAGATTGATCTGGTGAATGTCGCAGAGCTTAAGAATTTCAGGGCCTGTGATCTTGTCTTTCGTGGAGAAAAAAGAAGCCACTACCTTGGAGGCATAATCATCACTGTAGTCATCCAGTGCTTTGAAACTGATTTTTTCATCCATGGCCGAAAGGGGGCAGGTACGATGGTAAATATAATCATAGAAAATCTAGCACAAAAAGTGGTTCCGGTCCCAGACCCTACGCGGTCGATCTTGCACCATATTCACGCGGCAGGGGTCGATTGGATGCATGCCTGTGGCGCCAAAGGACGCTGCACTACCTGCAAAATGATTGTTTTGGATGGAGCAGAGAATCTTACATCGCCCTCTGAAGCAGAGATTCGATACAGAAAAGCCGGGTTACTCCCTGACCCGCAGCGACTGGCGTGCCAGACTAAAACCAACGGCGCATTGAAGATTGCAGTACCTGAACAAAGTAAACTGGCTCATCTTACGTATAACGACATGCCTACATAAATCTATACGACTGGAGGAGACGCTCCTGAATCTCCCCATGACGCCATGGTCATCCTTCATGGCCAGGCATTAAAAATTAACCGACGCAATCAAAGCACACAAAAAATCCCGGAACGTTCAACGTCCGGGATTTTATAACGACCCTTATAAGAGTTACTTGGCTTTTACAAATTGTACTTCCGCCATGAGGCTCACTTCTTCACTCACCAGGACGCCGCCCGTTTCAAGTGCCGCATTCCAGTTCAAACCCCAATCCTTGCGATTGATTTTTCCACTCAGAGAAAAACCTGCCTTTTCATTTCCCCAGGGGTCTTTGTTTACACCGCCAAACTCAACATCCAATGCTACTTCTTTGCTTGTGCCTTTGATTGTCAAGGGGCCTTTCAGTTGATAGTCGCCATTGGCTTTCTTCACAGTGGTGCCCTGGAAAGTCAGGTGCGGATACTTTTCCACATCAAAAAAGTCGCCACTCTTCAGGTGACCGTCACGTTGGTCCTCGTTGGTGAACACCGACGCTGACTCAATGGTCACATTAACAATCGCGCCGCTGAAATCATGTCCGTCGGCCGCAACGCTGGCTTGAAATTTTCTGAATTCACCCTTCACATTAGTGATCATCAGGTGCTTCACTTTGAACAACAGTTCACTGTGGGTTGGGTCTAATACCCAGTTTTGCTTAGCCATATTATTGTTTTTTGTTTCTTTTCGTTGATCAGGGTTGTCCTGATTGGTGAAACAAAGCTCAGGGTATGGCCGTGGATTGTCCTTGACGTGGGATAAAAAAGAACTTGATCTATATCAACTCTTTCGCTGACTCAACTGGCGCCGGATACGGCTGAGGGTTTCGGGTGTAATGCCCAGGTAGGATGCAACATCATGCAGGGGGGCCCGGTTAGCGATGTCATGATAATCGTTAATCAGGGTGAGGTAACGCGACTCCGCCGGGTCTTTCATGGAGCGAATTAACCGCTTTTGGGATGCGACAAGGCTGTTTTGAAGCAGCAGGCGAAAATAACGCTCCATCGCCGGTATAGCATCCATCATCATATCGTGGGAAGTTCTGGGCAACACGAGCATTTCGGTGTCTTCTAACGCTTCGATGTTATACATCGCTGGTTCACCTGAAAAGAAGCTGCCCATATCCGTGATCCACCAGCCCTCGGACGCGAACTGCACAACATGTTCGTTGGCCTTGTCGTCTGCATAAAAGGAC
>DNZD01000343.1 GCA_003504855.1 Cytophagales bacterium | reverse complement strand
TCGCACCGCAGGTGCATCTACGGGAAATGCATTTTTTTAACAATTAATTACACTCGCGTCAGGAAACGTGCGCGATAGTGCGGAGACGCAAAGTTTTTCTCTGCGCCTTGGCGCCTCCGCGGTAAAATTCTTAGGCTTTCGCCAGATCGAGAATTGCCTTTACGAACGTATCCAACTCTTCGGTAGTCGTATATACGTTGGGCGTGATCCGGCAGCCGTGTACGTTCGCACCGTCGATAGCCACCGTATAGATCTTATACTTTTTGAGCAAGGTCTCTGCCAGTGCGCCGGGCTTCATCGTGGCAATGCCGACGTTGGCAATCCCGCAGGAGCGCGCAGCATCGGCCGGTGTATTCAAAACTACATTTGGCACGTTCCGGACCTTCGATGTCCAGTAGTTTTGCAAATAGCGCAACCGGGCCTCTTTGCGTTCAACGCCAAGGGTAAGATAGAAGTCAATAGCATTGTTGATGGCCAGGTCAGTATGCACCGGATGGGTACCGATGTGGTTCAGCCGCAAGATGTCGTCTTCTTTGCGCTCACCATCCGCGATGAGCGGCCATACTTTCTTGATGTTGTCCTTTCTGACATAAAGGAATCCTGCTCCCAGGGGTACGCTCAACCACTTGTGCAGACTGGTGCCGTAGTAATCACAACCCAGGTCGTTCATGTTGAACTTGATGTGAGCAAAGGCATGGGCACCGTCAACCATCACCTGCACGCCCTTGCTGTGGGCCATGTCGCATATCTTCCGCACCGGGAGGATATGCCCGGTGATGTTGATCATATGACCGATCATCATCAGGCGGGTCTTCGGTGTAATGGCGCTTTCATACACTTTTACAATCTCTTCATCTGAAGCGGGGTGATTTGGCACGGACACCATTTTATTGACAACTCCATATCGCTTCGCAACCAGTTTGAACATATCGAGCATGGCGCCGTAGTCTTGTTCTGCCATCACGGCTTCATCACCGGCTTTCCAGTCCATCCCGCCGATGATCATGTCGAGCGACTCGGTGGTATTGCGGGTGATGATCAGTTCTTCATCGGAGCAACCTGCTACCTGTGCCAGTCGCGCCGCTACTTTCTTTTTATTGTCCCACTGCACCGTGCGCATGTAGTACGAACCCTGGTAATTGACTTCCCGCACGTGGTTGATGAAATTCTCCAGTGTTTCCTGCGGGAGAAAACAATAGTATCCGTTCTCGAGGTTGATGTAATCGGGTTTGAGCCGATAGCCATTGCGAACACCCGCCCAAAAGTCTTCGTCTTTGGCCAATTCATCAGGCAATCGATGGCTGTTATCTTCGACCAGTTTGGCGAGGGCATCCAGGGAGCTTAATCCGCCAAGGCCGGCGAGGGTCATGCTTTTTAGGAAGGTGCGTTTGTCCATGTAAGTAGCTGTTAGGGGTCAGGACTTAGGGG
The DNA here is from genome assembly GCA_003504855.1 of Cytophagales bacterium. GTDB lineage: Bacteria > Bacteroidota > Bacteroidia > Cytophagales > Cyclobacteriaceae > ELB16-189. The sequence continues at coordinate 18,785 of DNZD01000343.1, read as the reverse complement.
TTAGGAAAATAATATGTTGTCAGATTTTGGCAATGGTGTTCATGCAGGCGATGACGCGATCGATTTCTTCGTCGGTGTTGTAGACGGAGATGCCCATGCGGGTGACGCCACCTTGTTCGAGCAGGCCCAGCGATTCGATGGCACGGATGGCGTAGAAGTGACCATCCCAGGCACAGATGTTCTCTGCAGCCAGCGCATCACATACCTGTTCGGGACGTTTACCCTTGGTGGTAAACGAAACCGTGGGTGTACGCATGGCGGATGAGAAATCCTGACCGATGATGGTAATACCATCAATCTTCTTCAGGCCATTGTATAATTTGCTGGCCAGGGCATGTTCATGCTTGCTGATGCCGGCAAAGGCATCGATCAGTTGACTGCGGGTATCTTTCCCTTGTCCCAGGCTAGCCAGAAATTCAACAGCTGCTCCAACGCCTGCAATTGCGGCGTGGTTGAGCGTTCCGGTTTCAATCACATACGGCGCTACCTGACCTGCCGTACGCAGGCGATCAGTGGGTATTCTGTCCAGAAGTCCGGGCTTGGTGTAGAGCAGTCCAACGTGAGGCCCGTAAAACTTGTAGGCAGAGCAGAGCAGAAAATCACAGCCAATAGACTGTACATCTATACTAAAGTGCGGCGCATAATGAACAGCATCGAGCAGTAGCCAGGCGTTGTAGCGATACGTTAGTTGTCGGGCCAGGGCAATATTATTGACCGTACCGATTGAATTTGCCGACATGCCCATACACACCATGCGGGTATTCTCATTGATCTTGGCCTCGAAGTCATTGTAGTCGAGTACGCCGGTGGGCAGCAGTTTCACCTCGCGCACTTTGATCCCGAAGTCGCGGAGCGTAAGCCACGGACCGCGATTGGCTTCGTGGTCGAGCTGGGTGATAAGCACTTCATCGCCTGGTTTAAATACCCGCGACATGGCACGGGCCAGGGCAAAGTTGAGGGTGGTCATGTTTTGGCCGATGGAAATGGTTTCGGGACCCTCTGCACCAAGCAGGTCCGCCATCCGGGAGCGCGTCTTATCAATAACCGCATCGGTTTCATGCGTGGTGATGAATGCGCCGTGCGTATTTGCGTTGGAAGTTTCGTAATAATGCGAGATGACATCAATCACCGACCGTGGCACCTGTGTACCCGCGGGTCCGTCGATGAACGTCAATGGTTTGTTGTTATGCTTGCGTTGTAGCGAAGGGAACTGGCTGCGTATGGCGGAGGTGGAAATAGCTGACATGGATACCGATTAAAGTGGAATTTAGTAAAAATTCGCCCGCCGGCCAGCAGGATTAGTACCGGTTGATGGGGGGAGTGGCAGAAGGAATTTTTTGATGAGCAGTGTTGAGAAAGTTATTAATAATTAAATTTCTGGAAGGTTTGACTGCATTCGTAAAGCCTGCCGGGTTAGATCATGAAGGCCTAAGTAAATTGTGATGATGAAGTACTCTTTGGAATGGCTCAAAGATAAATTTGATCGCGGGGACACCCTGAAGTATATCTTCTTTTGGGGCCATGGCACGGATGACCATTCAGTCATTGGTAAATATGTCCTGAGTCAATGGTATCAGGCGCCCTTTATCGTTCATGGCGTTGAGTATAAGACTACTGAGCACTGGATGATGGCAGAGAAAGCCAGGCTCTTTCAGGATACTGAAATCAGTAAGAAAATAATATCATCTGATAAACCCGGAGAGGTCAAAGAGTTGGGCAGACAGATCAGGAATTTTGATCAGGCCATCTGGGACCAGCACAAATATGATATCGTGAAGACCGGCAATATTCATAAGTTCAGCACCAACCGGAGATTGAAAGAATACCTGCTCAGCACGGGTAACCGGGTGTTGGTGGAGGCCAGTCCGACAGATCCTGTCTGGGGTAATGGACTTGCTCAACATGCAAACCAAATTGAAAATCCTCACACCTGGAAGGGATTGAATCTGCTAGGCTTTTCGTTAATGGAGGTGCGGGATGTACTTGGTGCCTGAGGCATTAGTAGCTGCCAGGGACATGGAAGGATCAGATGCAGTGTTTGAGCCAGAGTTTTTATCTTCGTTGGTGAATAGCGTCAGATGACCTGTTGAAAATCTAAAACTAAACACAATGGCAAAGTCAGTCAATAAGAATCTGTCAGACAAAGAGCAGAAAGGATTGCTGGCCTTGCTCGCCGAACGATTCCGTAAGAATGCCATCCGTCACAAGGGAATTGAGTGGCCGAAAGTGCTTGCACGGCTTGAATCCAAACCAGACAAGCTCTGGTCACTTCACCAAATGGAGAGCACGGGCGGTGAACCTGATGTTGTAGGTTTCGATAGAAGAACGGGAGAGTATATCTTCTTTGATTGTTCCGCCGAAAGCCCCGCGGGCCGGCGAAGTGTGTGTTATGACGACGCAGCCCTGAAGTCCAGAAAGGAATTTAAGCCAAAGAGCAGTGCCCTCGAAATGGCCGCGGCCATGGGCATCGAGGTATTGACCGAAGCGCAGTACCGCGAGTTGCAATCACTTGGAAAATTTGATCTAAAAACATCGAGCTGGGTACAAACTCCGGCAGCGATCCGCAAGTTGGGCGGTGCTATTTTTTGCGACTGCAGGTATGACCAGGTGTTCACGTACCACAATGGCGCAGAGTCATATTATGCGGCCAGGGGCTTTCGGGGTGCTATCAGTATTTGATTTCTATGCCTGAGCCCGATTTGCACTTCATGGTCATGATCGGCGCTTCACTGTTAATTTTCTTGACGGTGATTCGTTCGGTTATTGGTAGAGAACAGTTTAATCAGCAGTTGATCCGTATTCTGGGACTCGCATTGATTTGTGTAGTCGTCGGAATGCTTTTTGGGCGATACGGAGCCCTATGGGGACTTCCCTGGTGGGTTTATTACCCCATCCCTATGCTGGTTAATGTGCTGTTGCCGCCTGCAGCTTTGAGCATGAACACCTCCAAGACACTGACTTATCTGGTATTGAGTTTCTTGTCTGCACCATTGATTCACATTTTCTTTTCCTTCTTTCTTGGATGGAAAGAGTATATGCCATTTTGGGATGTTCCCTATTTCCGGGCACTTTGACGAATAATGGAAAAATCATAGATATTTGACTGTTGACCAAATTCATGGATTGATGCACCGAGTCGGGTTCTTTTTCTTTGCATGCGCGCTGCTCGTCGGTTGTTCTGACAACCCTGCCCTAAAAACGCCTGCGCCTGATACCGATAACGGTGGATTGATACTGCCGGCCGGATTTGGTGCTCTGGTGGTAGCCGACAGTGTTGGCCCTACCCGCCATATCGCGGTGAATGAAAATGGCGACATCTACGCCAAGCTCCGCATCATCGAAGGTGACAAAGGCAATGTGGCACTTCGCGATACCAATGGTGACGGCAAGGTGGATATCCTGGAGCGCTTTGGCGATTACCCCAATGATGGAAGTTTCGCTACCGAAATGCGGATCCATAATGGCTACCTATACTTCAGTTCCGAACTGGTGATCTACCGCCAGAAGTTGTCAGAAGACCAGTTGATACCTGCAGGCAAACCGGAAGTACTGGTCCGTGATCACCATCCCCTGCAGTGGCACAATGCCAAGTCACTGGCATTTGATCAGGATGGAGGGATGTACGTCACGTTCAGTGCGCCGACTAATATCTGCGAAGTGTACATGCCGGATAAAACCTACGCAACGCCGTATCCATGTCCGCAGCTTAACGACCAGGCAGGTATCTGGAAGTTCAGTGACAGCAAACAGAATCAGAACCAATCCGACGGGCAGCGCTATGCCACCGGACTGCGCAGTGTGGTGGCGATGTCCTGGAATCATACAAATAACACCCTCTATGTCGTCACGCATGGCCGCGATTGGTTTCGGGTGAACGCTCCGCAACTGTACAGCGAGTGGCAGAATGCGGTGTTGCCGGCAGAAGAGTTTATTAAGATCAATGAGGGTGACAATTTTGGCTGGCCATACAGCTATTACGATCCCTTCAAGCAAGCCCGCATCATTTCACCGGAGTATGGGGGCAATGGTACCCGTGTCGTGAAGGATTTCACGGAGCCACTGATGGACTTTCCGGCGCACTGGGCACCCAACGACATGTTATTCTATAAGGGCAATCAGTTCCCGGAGCGATACAAGCAAGGGGCCTTTGTTGCTTTTCACGGTTCGACCAACCGGAATCCCTATCCCCAGGCCGGCTATATTGTTGCGTTTGTTCCTTTTATAGATGGTAAGCCGGCTAACAACTGGGAAGTTTTCGCCGATGGCTTCACCGGACTTGATACCATTCGGAGTATGATGGAAGTGAAGTACCGACCCATGGGGTTGTCGGAAGGGCCCGATGGTTCGTTATATATCTCCGAGTCAAAGAATGGCAAGATCTGGCGGGTGGTATTCAACGGCGATCGCGACAAGTTTGGTGCGAATGAACTGGAGTCGATGGAGAAGTTGAAGTCCAAGCCCTACCTGAAAACGCCGGATGAGGTGGAAGATCGTTTGAAGGTGAACCAATTTGACAATTAGCCAATTGTTCGATTGACCAATTATCGAATTTGTGCAGATGGATATCCAATTCTCCCTCCAACAACTCAGGAACTTCACCTTCTCCATACATACTTTGTCCGATGATGAGTGGTCTGCCTTTGCCTCCATCTTTGAAGAAGATAGTAAGCGTCGCAAGACCATCCTCACATCACCCGGTGAAGTGGAACGACACCTGTACTTTATCACTGAGGGCGTTCAGCGTGCTTACTACCTGAGCCATGATGACAAAGAATCCACCCTCGTCTTTACCTATCCCTATTCTTTTTCTGGTGTCGCTGATTCGTTCTTGACCCAAACCCCTTCGCACTATTACCTCGAAACGCTCACCCAGAGCAGTTACTTGCGCGCCGGTTATGTTCAGGTTGCAGCATTGATGGATCGCTATCCCAACTTCGAGCGCTTCATCCGCGTAGCGATAAGTCATGCACTCAAAGGTGCCCTCGAGCGGCAGATTGAATTGCAAAGTTTTTCTGCGGAGCAGAAGTTCCGGACACTGCTCACCCGCAGTCCACAGGTGTTGCGGATGATTCCGCACAAGTACCTGGCGTCGTATCTTGGTATCGATGCGGCAACGTTCAGTAAACTTCTTTCTTCTGTACGTGTGTGAGGTTTCAGGAAATTTACCGCAAGGACGCAGAGAGGTTGAGTGGAAGTATCAAATGAGCCGAGTTGAGGTTTGAGCGCCATTGTAACTTTTGCTGCGAATGCAGTTCACGCAGAGCCGCAAAGGAATACGCGCAGAGGTCGCAGTTAGTCTATTCTTTGTGTTCTCGGCGTGGGTTATCTCTGCGCCTTTGCGTGAAATACATTTCCTGCCATGAGTACTTTCGTTGTTGGCAGTTTGAGCGCTCCAACATCTTCCTTGCGAATACATTCATTCAAAATCTTGGTCAAGACAAAGATTTTTGTCGGGGTGGAAGATCAATTTTGTGTGGTGGTTTCCTGCGGCCCACAGGGTTAGGAGTAAAGGAACCCATCAAAACACCTAAATTGAATCGTCATGCCATCCTACCAACAGAAACAACTGCTCACGTCACTATTTCAACAAACCGAATCCATTCTTGGCAAAGTAATCGGAGAGTGGCAGTTGGTGCCTCATGATCTGTTTGCATCTAAACCTGCCCCGGATAAGTGGAGCGCCAATGAATGCCTGCAGCACCTCAACAACTATGGCAGGTATTACCTGCCGGCCATTGATAAAGCCATGAAGGCCAGTCCGTCTGCTCCTGCTGAGCAGTTTCACTCCGGCTGGCTGGGCAACTACTTCACGCGAATCATGCAACCGGGAAGCGACGGCAAGTTACCGATGAGGATGAAGTCCCCTCAGGACTACGCGCCGAAGACGATTGTGGAGAGTCACCTCGTCATTGCAGAGTTCATTGAACAGCAGGAGCGATTATTAAAACTGCTGGATGCCGCCAGTCGTGTCGACCTCAACAAAGTCAAAGTCGGCATCTCCATCGCACCTATCATCAAAATGAAACTCGGTGATGTATTTATGTTCCTGATTGCTCACGAGGTGAGGCATGTGCAGCAGGCGGGGAGGGCATTGACCAGTGCGGGTGGGGGGGGGAAGTAGTAAGTAGTTAGTAGTTATGGATGCGAAATGAAAGAGGGCCCATGCCAATAACTGTCATGCCTGACAGCCTACTCCCAGACAGGCCTGCCCCGATGGAGCTAAGCGGAGTCGGGGTAGCCCCTGAAAGTGAAAGACTTCTGGTTGGTGATAATCGGACTAATAAACGACAAAGTGAGGTAGCGAATCATGTTTTGAATCTGCATCGAAGATCAGTCTCCCGCAGATGTTCACGGATCAAATGCAATGATTTTCGCCGATCAGTATGGTTTAAACTTAATATGGTTGGCACACTAACTGAAATGTATTCATTCAGGAGAATCCTATTCCTTATATTACATCTTTGACATCACTTTAATTGCTCCCATGGCTGCACCAACGGACACCAACACCACAAGATTATCAGTCTGGAAGAAGTACCTCTTTGAGTTTGTGCTGGTTTTCTCGGCGGTTTTTCTCGGCTTCCTGGCCGATAACTTTCGTGACCAATATTCGGAGCAGCAAAAGGCCGGTGAGTTGGCCCGGAGTTTCTACGAGGAACTTATTAATGATTCCATAGCTATTGCTGCCAAAGTCCAGGGCAGGATAAAAAAGGAACATGCCGTCGAGTATATGGTAAAATTCCTGAAAGACAGCAGTCTTACTTCCGCCTCCAAGAGTTTGTCCTTGAATTTTCTGTGGGCTACTACCGTCCGGACTCCTGTTATTTTTACTCCCCGTACGGTTGTGCTCGAACAACTCCGGAGTTCGGGCGCGGTTCAGTACTTTAAAAGCAAGGAGTTGCAGAAATTGGTGGGCGACCTGCTGGTTTCCATTGAGTATATCCAGGAGCGGCAGGCCCTGGAAGCGTTGGTATATCATGAATATATGGAACCCATCATGATCCGGCATATGGATTATGATTTTCAGAACCAATTATTCACCGATGGGATCTTTAACAAGTTGGACGCCTACGAGCAGAGCAGTGCCTATATTCCCTTCCATTTGTCCCAGATCGAAAAAATCAATCGTACCGAACTGATCAATTTGTTCTGGTATTATCACACGAATAACCTGAAGTCCACCCGGTTGATTCCTTTTGATGCCTACATCCGTATCAATGCAGAACTGTTGAAGCTCCTGAGAAATGAGTTTCATCTGGCGAATCCGCATTGACCGCGAGTCCCGGGATTATTTTGTAAAGTTACTTTCCAAATGCTGTCACCTATGTCCCGATTCCTGACGCTACTGCTTGTTTGCACCTTGTGTTCCTGCAGTAAACAGCAAAACGTTGATTTTGTACAGTCATCACCCGATAAAGTCAGGGTGCTGCTGGAAAATGATAAGGTGCGTGTGTTGGAGTATTCCCTAAAACCCGGCGAAAAAGATAATCCCCATACCCACCCGCCCAAGACGTCGTATGTGATATCGGGTGGTCGCCTGCGCGTCTACCCGGAAGGAGAGAAGCCTTTCGACACCGAAGAGATGGCCGGTGCTTCGGAATGGGCGGACTATCGGGGGTTGCACTACGTGGAGAATATTGGGAGTACGACAGTTACCATATTGCTGACGGAGGTGAAGTAGGTTAGAGGTGAGTAGTAAGTAGTAAGTAGTGATGGATGGGAAATGAAAGAGTGTCCATACCAATAACTGTCATACCGGATGAGCCGTCGCGGCGCATTCCGGTATCCCCATGAAGTGAAAGAGTTGTTGAAGTTGGTGGTAATCTGAATGATTAACGACAGAGTGCGGTAATGAATCATGGATTGAAACTGCATTGAAGACAAGTCTCCCGCAGATTTTCACTGATGCTGTGCAAAGAATCTCACAGATCAGTTTACTGTACTGTGACAATGTTCCGCACAGATCGGCGTGAATCTTGTATCAATTTGCGGCCATCTGCGGTTGAATGAACCAAATTCCATACTCAAATTCTCCAAGTCCTGACACCTAAGTCCTATTTCTCAAACCCCCTTTGCCTCCTCGCTTCAAACACCACCACCGCAGCCGAAGTCGAAACATTCATCGAATCCACTTGCCCAAGCATCGGAATAATAATATTCGCCTTCGAGTTCTTTACCCATTGATCGGATAAGCCGGTCGACTCGGTGCCCATCACAATCGCCGCGGGCTGCCTGAAGTCTGTTTCGTGATAGGGACGAGAGGCCTGCAGGTAGGTGCAATAAATGGAGATGTTGTTCTTCTTCAGCCATGCCAGGGTCTCATCAGAAGTGGCAGCTGCAACAGGCTGTGTGAAAATGCAACCCACACTGGAACGAACAACATTGGGGTTATAAAAATCGGTTTGCGGATCGCATAAGATAACGGCATCAAGTCCGGCGGCATCGGCGGTGCGCAACAGCGCGCCGAGATTGCCTGGCTTCTCCACCGATTCCAATACAAGCACCAGCGGATTCTTGCTCAGCTTAATGTCTTCCAACCGGTGGGTCTTCATTTCGGCAACGGCAATTACACCACCCGAGTTTTCGCGTACGGCCATCTTGTCAAACAATTCTTTGCTGACAGGCACCAGAAACTTGTTGTCGATGCCCAGCGGCTTCAGGTAGGTCTCGGGAAATAAATCGACACAATAGAACAGGTTGCCGATCTTATAACCCGCCGCCAGTGCCATGCTGATTTCTTTCTTGCCCTCTACGACAAACAGTTGCTGCTTGCGGCGTTCGCGGGGCTTTTCCAGCGCCATCAGGCTCTTCACCTTGGGATTCTGCGTACTGGTAATGACTTCGCCGGGCTTCATATTCGTCGTTCAAGGTAAGGGGAAGGTCCCGAAAGTACTACATGAACAACCTGAATCTGGTATCTTTGCCCCATGAAACTCCTTCACCCTGCCTCCTGGAAAGATTATGAACTGCTTGACTCGGGCGAAGGCGAGAAACTCGAACGCTTCGGAAAGTATGTCCTGATCCGACCTGAGCCGCAGGCGATCTGGCAACGGGTACTCTCACCCGACAGTTGGAAGTCGCAGGCCCATGCCCACTTCACACGCGAACAAAACGACAAGTTTCGCTTTACGGATGAAGTGAAGGGTGGATGGAAGAAACTGAAAGACATGCCGGAAGCCTGGAACATCATGTACCAGCATCAGGACTGGAAACTGGACTTGCGCCTGGCCCTCACGGGTTTTGGTCACGTCGGTATTTTTCCGGAACAGGGAGAGAACTGGAACTTCATCATGGAGACGATCCGCGGATGGAAGAAACCGCAGGCCCGCGTGCTCAACCTCTTTGCCTATACGGGCGCGGCATCGGTAGTCGCTAAGATGGCGGGCGCTGATGTCACGCACGTCGATGCATCGCGGCCCGGACTCAACTGGGCGAATCAGAACATGCAGAACAACAACCAGAACAATATCCGCTGGGTGTATGAAGATGCCTTCAAGTTTGTGCGGCGCGAAGCAAAGCGTGGCAACCACTACCGCGGCATCATCATGGATCCACCGCCCTATGGCCGCGGACCCGAAGGGGAGAAGTGGACCCTCCAGGAGCAACTCAACGAACTGATCGGCATGAGCCGTGAATTGCTGGAAGAGGAGGAGTCATTTTTCATTCTGTCCATGTATGCTGTCGGGCTTTCATCCACCGTAGGACTGAATGTGGTGAAGACGCATTTCCCGAAAAAGGACATTGAGTGTGGCGAGTTCTTCCTGAAGTCCAGGACCGACCGCCATCTGCCGATGGGTACATTTGTCCGGTTTCGCAGTTGATCGAAATCGAGTGCACCCATAAACTCTGTTCCACCCCCTGTCAAATCATGACTTTTGTCATGAAAATACTGATGACAGGTATTTTATTTGCCCCCTGATTGGCCCAATCCGTTAAAACAAAGCCCATGAATACCGACCAAGCCACCCCGGTCTGCACCGATGAACTACTCCGCGAAAGGATTTCAAAATTTACCCGCGCCGAAGAACTGAAGGAAGCCGGTCTGTATCCGTACTTCCGTGTCATTGAGTCAGACCAGGATACAGAGGTAATGATCAATGGCCGGAAGGTGCTGATGTTTGGATCCAACAGCTACCTCGGGCTCACCAATCACCCTGAGATCAAAGAGCGCTCCATGGAAGCCATCCGCCAATATGGCTGCGGCTGTGCGGGGTCGCGCTTTCTCAACGGCACACTGGACATTCACCTCGAACTGGAAGAAAAGCTCGCTGACTTTGTAGGTAAAGATGCCGCCCTGGTATTCAGCACCGGTTTTCAGGTGAACATTGGAGTGATCCCGGCTTTGCTGAGTCGTCATGATTATCTCATCCTGGATGAGTTGGATCACGCATCCATTATTGAAGGATCACGGCTTAGTCTTGCAAAAACCCTGAAGTACGAACACAATAATATGGCGTCGCTCGAGCGCACGCTGCAGTTGGGTGAACCCAATCGGATTCGCCTCATTGTGGTTGATGGCGTATTCAGCATGGATGGCGACATCGCCAACCTCCCGGAAATCGCACGCCTCGCTGAGAAGTATAAGGCTACCATCATGGTCGACGATGCGCATGGTTTGGGTGTAATCGGACAGGGCGGGCGCGGTACGGCCTCCCATTTTGGTCTGACCCATCGCACGCACTTGATTATGGGTACATTCAGCAAGTCGCTTGCCTCCATTGGTGGATTCATTGCCTCCGACTTTGCCACGATCGAATACCTGAAACACCATGCACGTTCCCTGATGTTCAGCGCAAGCATTTCACCGGCTGCAACAGCCAGTGTGGTAGCAGCCCTTGACATTATTAAACGCGAGCCTGAACGCATTGAGCAATTGTGGACCAACACCCATTTTGCGCTGGATGAATTGCATCGCGTGGGATTTGACACCGGCGTATCCTGTACTCCCATTATTCCAATCTATATCCGCGATGACGTAAAAACGTTTCAATTGTCGAAGATGCTGCTGGACGAAGGAATATTTGTAAATCCGGTGACGTCTCCCGCCGTTGCGAAGGAAGATGCCCTCATCCGGTTTAGCCTCATGGCAACACATACCCGGGAGCAAATTGCCATGGCGATTGACAAAATTTATTCCGTGGCCCGCAAGCTTGACATTCTCCCACGTTCATGAGTTTGACCATCAAGGAAGTTACTGACAAGAAAGGACTCGCCGCTTTTCTGGATTATCCCTATCGGCTGTATAAGAACCACCCTTATTTTGTTCCGCCCCTGCGCTTCGATGAGGAAGCGACGTTGCGTAAGGACAAGAATCCGGCTTTCGACTATTGCGAGGCCCGCTACTGGCTGGCCTACAAAGACAATGTCGTGGTTGGTCGCGTTGCCGCGATCCTGAACCACGCTTATATTGATAAGTGGAAAAACAAGTACCTCCGTTTTGGATGGATTGATTTTGAAAATGACCCCGCAATTCTTCATGGCCTCATGGAGAAGGTAGAAGGATGGGCCAAAGAGAAGGGTATGACCGCCGTGCATGGCCCGCTTGGGTTCACGGACCTTGATCATGAGGGTATGCTGGTGGAAGGATTCGACCAGTTGGGAACCCTGGCTACGATTTACAATTATCCTTACTATCCCGAACTCCTCGAGAAAGAAGGTTATGCGAAAGACACCGACTGGGTAGAATATAAAATTACGCTCCCGGACGCTGTGCCCGAGAAGATGGAGAAGATCGCCAATATCGTGCAGAAGCGTCAGGGATTAACGGTCGTGCAAGCCAAAAAGCCCAAGCAGATTTTACCCTATGCCAAGGAGTTGTTTGAACTGGTTAACTCAGCTTACTCCGAATTGTACGGCGTCGTGCCATTGACAGAGAAACAGATTGCCTACTATACGAAGCAGTATTTCGGATTTATCCGTACGGATTTCGTCTCCTTGATAATTGACAAGGAAGGTAAGCTTGCCGCTTTTGGCATCACCATGCCATCGCTGTCCAAAGCCCTGCAAAAGGCAGGTGGATCATTGTTCCCGTTTGGATTCTATCATATCCTGAAGGCCATTAATAAGAATGACCTTGGCGACTTGTACCTGGTGGCCGTGCGGAAAGACCTGCAGGGCAAGGGTGTGAATGCGATGCTGATGTATGAGCTCACCAAGAATTACATCCGCAACGGCATCAAATATGCAGAGTCGAATCCCGAACTCGAGACCAACAAGGCCGTGCAGTCGCTGTGGGAATACTACACTGCCGTTCAGCACAAGCGCCGTCGTTGCTATATTAAGTATATTTAAGTCGGTACAATCACCGACATGAAACCACGTATTCTTATCACCGGTGCCAGTGGGTTCATCGGCAGTCATCTGGTCGATGCAGCCATCTCCGCTGGCTATGACGTTTGGGCGGGTATTCGCAAAAGCAGTTCTACCACATTTCTTCATCGGGAAGCTCACCCGCTTTATCTCGATTTTTCATCAGTTGAAAAACTTACCAGCAGTCTGCAGACGGCGTCGGATGGATGGGACTATGTCATTCACAATGCCGGAATCACGTTTGCCAAACGACCAGCGGAATTTCAGGTTGTCAATGCCGACTACACACGTAACCTGATGGAAGCGATAGTTACTCTGAAACATCCGGTAAAAAAATTTGTGCTGATAGGATCATTGGCGGCCTATGGCCCGGGTGATGCGAAATCGATGAAGCCTTTGCAGGTAGGGGATAAACCGCATCCCGTCTCACGCTACGGCCGAAGTAAACTGAATGCCGAGTTGCTGGTAAAGGAGCAAAAGCGCTTCCCCTGGCTGGTGATTAATCCTACGGCTGTGTATGGACCTCGTGATCGCGATTTCCTGGAGTTCGTCAACCTTGTCAACGGAGGCTGGGAAATGTACCTCGGTAGTCACGAGCAGAAGATATCTATGATCTATGGTCCGGAGCTCGCTGAGGTAGTAGTAAGCCTGACCGGTACCGATGTGGTGAATCAGTCCTTTATGGTATCTGACGGCGGTGCGTATTCAAAGGAGGAGTTGGGACAGATTGTTCGCGAGGTGCTTGGTCGCAAGACCCGCGTGATCCGGTTGCCCCTGGGCCTGATCCGGTCCGGAATTTTGGCCGTTGAAAGTGTTTATCGCCTGCTGGGCACCCTTCCGTTTTTGAATTCAGAGAAATTGAATGAAATAAGTCAGGCCAATTGGTTGTGCGACAGCGATCCGGTGTGGAAATTGTTGGGCCGCCGCCCGCGTGTGGACCTGAACACCGGCATGCGCAACACCATCCAATGGTACCGCGACAACGGTTGGCTTAAAAAATAGACCATGAAGATTTTTTGGATCATCGGAATCGTGCTGTTAATGTCGGCATGCAATTCCCCGCAGGAAAAACTGATTGCCGACATCCGGGGCTATCTCCCAAAAGACAATGGTATTTATGCCGTAGCCTATCTGGACATCAGTTCCGGAGAAAAGATATTGATACACGAGCACGAGACTTTCCATGCCGCCAGCACCATGAAGACACCCGTGATGATTGAGGTGTATAAGCAGGCCGCCGAGGGGAAATTTTCCCTCAACGACTCCATTGAAATCAAGAATGAATTCAAAAGCATTGTCGACGGCAGCCCCTTTAGCCTCAAGCCGGAAGATGACAGTGAGCCTGAGATCTACAAGATGATTGGCAGGAAAAAGACCATCTACGATGTGTTGTACGGTATGATCATCGCCAGCAGCAACCTGGCCACCAATATCCTGATCGAGAAAGTCGATGCGCAAAATGTGATGGAAACCATGCGAAGCTATGGTGCCCATGACATCAAGGTGCTGCGTGGTGTAGAGGATACCAAGGCATTCCGGCAAGGACTTAATAATCAGGTGACAGCGAATGACCTGATGCTGGTGTTTGAGAAGATCGCACGGGGCGAAGCCGTAAGTCCGGAAGCATCAGAGGCGATGGTAAAAATTCTGCTCGATCAGAAGTTCAATGACATCATTCCGGCACAGTTGCCGAAAGATGTAAAGGTAGCCCATAAGACAGGCTGGATCACCGGACTGCACCATGACTCAGGGATCGTGATGCTGCCCAATGGAAAGAAGTATGTACTGGTGCTTTTGTCCAAAGAGTTGAAAGATGAAAAGGCCGGTGTTGAGGCATTGGCCACGGTTTCAAAAATGATCTACGACTACACGAATCAACCCAGATAAGTTTACTATGAATAAATCCCGTCGAGAATTCCTTCAGCAAACCCTGGCGGCAGGGTCAGTATTGTTGGTTCCGGATTATGCAGTAGCGAAGGCAGCTGCCTTGCCCTCGTTATCCGGCCGGAGAATTCTCTTTACGTACGGCGGATGGGATGGACATGAACCCGAAAAGTTCAGAGACTATATGACTGCGTGGATGAAAGAGGAGGGGGCTGTGGTTGATCTTCGAACCGACCTGCAGGTATATACCGATAAGGCATACATGGACACGGTTGACATGGTCATTCAGATTTTTACCATGTCGCAGATTACGCCCGAGCAAGAAAAGGGATTGCTCAATGCCATTGCACAAAATGGAACCGCCATGGCCGGTTGGCACGGGGGCATGTGCGATGCGTTCAGGAACAATACGGAATATCAATTCATGACCGGCGGTCAATGGGTGGCTCATCCGGGAGGGGAGATAGACTACATGGTGAATATTGTTGATCATAAAGACCCCGTGACAGCAGGCCTTCGCGACTTTGCCATGCATAGTGAACAATATTATATGCACGTCGACCCGAACGTCAAGGTATTGGCCACGACCCGGTTCAATGGAAAGATCAACCCCTGGATCGACGGCTGTGTAATGCCCGTGGCGTGGAAAAAGACGTATGGTAAGGGAAGAATTTTCTATACGTCGGTAGGTCACAACCTGGCCCATGTTACCTCGGTTCCGGATGCCATCGAGCTGATCAAGCGCGGTATTCGTTGGGCCAGTGCCAGTAAGTATCAGCCGGCAGAAAAGTGGCTGGCACCGGTGTATGGCCGGTAAGAGTTTTCAACTATCTTGAACATCAAATTGTATCCTATGACCCGCGTCCTCGCATTTCTGGTTATTGCATTGGCGGGGAGTTCCATCTCCTGCACCATGCCATCACTAACTTCTTCCGGCAAAACGTATGAAGAATTGGTTGCCTTCTTTAAGGAATGGCGGTCGTTTCAGGCACCGGAAATGATCAATGGCGTGCCCAACTATTCGGCCGAGGCCATGAAGAAGAAGGCTGCGGAACTGCCCGGATGGAAAAAGAAATTGGAGTCATTCGACACCACAGGTTGGCCAATTCCCCATCAGGTGGACTGGTACCTGGTGTGGGCTGAAATGAATGGCTTCGACTTTGAGTTGCGCGTTCAGCAGTCCTGGCTTAAGGATCCTGCGTTTTATGTATGGTTCTTTTCCAATTTGCCGGATACGCCCGGACGGGAAGGTCCACACATTAATGGTTGTGTGCAGGTACCCGACTACACCTGGCCGCTCTCGGATGGTGATGCGAATGAGATGGCTGAACGATTGCGAAAAGCACCCATGGTCTTTCAGCAGGCCAGGATGAATCTTACGGGGGATGCCCGCGACTTGTGGATGACTGGTATTCGCAGTATCAATGAGCAGGCCCAGGAGTTGGAGGAGTTTGCGGCTTCGGTGCAGGAGCGTCATGCTGATCTGGCGGCTGCGGCACGCGAGGCGAAGGAAGCCTCTGATGACTTCGCAAAATGGCTGGTGAACAATTCCGGTTCAAAGAAAGGACCGTCGGGAGTGGGTAAGGAAAACTTTTCATGGAACCTGAAATATGTGCACCTGGTGCCGTATGACTGGCATGATGAGAAGATATTGCTTGAACGTGAATTGTACCGTGCCCATAGCGGACTGCGACTGGCAGAGTACAAGAATCGCAACCTGCCGAAGCTGGAGAAGAAGAACAATGCCAAAGAGTATGATGAGATGCTGCAGCAGGGCGTGACGGATTTCATTTCGTTCATGGACAAAGAAGAATTCATGACCGTAAAACCCTACATGGACCCGGCATTGCGTGCACAGATCAGACCGTTTGTGCCAACAGATAAGTTGCGCGGCTTTTTTGATGAAGTGGACCACCGCGATCCCATGGCCATGCGGGCGCACATGTATCACTGGATTGAACTGGCCCGCAATCGGGAAGAGCCGAACACGAGTCCGATTCGTGCCACCCCTTTGTTGAGCAATATTTTTGACAACCGGGCCGAAGGTTTTGCCACGGCGATGGAAGAGTTGATCATGAATGCAGGGATGCTCGAGAACCGTCCGCGGGCGAAAGAGTTAATCTATATTATGCTGGCGCAGCGATCTGCCCGGGCATTGGGTGGTTTGTATCAACACGGACTTGAACTGGACTTTGATGGTGCCACGAAGTATGCCTCGAAATGGGTACCCTGGGGACTACTTCCGGCCGATGGTGGAACTATTCAGCACGAGGAACAGATGTACCTGCAGCAACCCGGTTATGAGGGGAGTTATGTGATGGGCAAGATTCAGGTCGATCAGCTCATTGCCGAGTACGCCCGTCAGAGGGAAGGTCAGTTTGTCTGGAAGGAGTTTATGGATAAATTCAATCGGGTAGGAATTATTCCGGTATCGTTGATCTACTGGGAAATGACTGGCGATAAGTCCATGTTAAATAGTGCAATCGAGGGAGCTAAATAAGCGTTTAGAGCATTATTCGGGAAAGAAATCCTTTGCCAGAGCAATCATGCGCTCTGGCTTCTGAGCAAAGGTGTAGTGACTACTTCCGGGAATGACCTCAAGCCGACTGTCTTTTACCATACGGTTCAGGTACGCGCCGTGTTCCGGTGTGATGATGTCCTTCTCGCCCTTGACTAAAAGTACGGGGCATTTGATTTTTTTCAGGCTTGCTTCGGGAATGGCCAGGGGTCGCAACCACATCTTCCTGGAATCATCAACAAACTTCTTCCATTGATCCGGTTGAGGTGAAAGGCTCTTATACCATTTCAACCAGTCGGCGGAATGCTGCTCTACATTTTCCGGTGTAAAGCCTGCCGACGAAGAATTGCTTTCGTTACCCAACCCTGCCGTGGTTGCATTCGCGCCCGACGCCATGACCCTGGTTACCTTATCCGGACGATTGGCCGCGAGCAACAACGCTGCATTGCCACCGTCGCTAAAGCCGATCACATAAACATCCTTCAATTTTAGCTTGTCGATGAAGGCTGAGAAATAACCGGCCAGCAATGGATAGCTGAGGCTATCAGCCTGTTCAGAACGTCCATGACCCGGACTATCGGGTGCAATGACATGATAGTGTTTGGCCAATTCAGGGATCACAGACTTGAAATCATCGTGCGATCCGGCACCGCCGTGAAGAAGCAGGAGGGTATGACCTTTGCCGTACTCTTCATAATACATGCTCCTGTTGAAAATGCTGACTCGCTTGCCGTTAGCAGGCAAGGATTGTGCTGACGCCAAAGCAGGCACAAAGAGCAACAACCATATCCAGCGAAATCCTGCCACGGTCATCAAAGATTAATGCCTCCGGTCACTTCAATACGTTGTCCGTTCACCCACTTTGCATCATCCGTACAAAGGAAGGCGACCACATCCCCGATATCGTCAGCCTGGCCTACGCGACCCAACGCAGTGGCGCTGGCAAGGTAACCCTTGAATTGCGGATTGCTGCGCACGGCAGCGTTATTAAAATCAGTTTCGGTTGCGCCGGGTGCCACCACATTGGAACGGATACCACGGGCACCGAATTCTTTGGCCACATACTTGCTGAAAACTTCCATCGCACCCTTCATCGATGAGTATACCGAATAGCCGTGTACACAGAAACGGGTTGTGCCTGAAGAGATGAAAACAAAACACCCGCCGTCATTCATATGGACAACGGCCTTTTGAGTAAGGAAGTAGACTCCCTTAAAATGAATATTCATCAGTTGATCAAAAGCTTCTTCCGTGACCGTTGGGATCGGCAGGGTGGCGCCGATACCTCCGTTATGAATGAAATGATCAAACTTATCGGTGTTCCAGTTTTGCCGAAGTGTATCCTGAACAGCGGACAGGAAAGCGTTGAATGATGCAATATTTCCTACGTCGAGTGGCAGGGCAGCTGCCTGACGCCCCATGGCTTTCAATTGGGATACCACTTGTTCCGCATCACTTTTGCGAGAATGATAGGTGAGGATTACATCGATGTTTTTTCTTCCGAGTGAAAGTGCCATTTCTTTGCCGAGGCCGCGGCTTCCACCTGTGACGATGGCAATCTTAGTTTGACTCATCATGAAAGTTGAGGTGCCGTTAGTTGCTTATGTGGCTATTTAAACCAGCGCTATGATATAAACAATCACTTTAACTCCTGGTTCAGTCCGGGTTATATTTTCGGTCAAGCATCGGGCTGTGGCCAAATTCAGTTATCTTTGCGCCTTATTTCACGATTTAAGCGGATTTTAAGCATTTTATGGAAGTATCGAAGATCAGAAACATCGCCATTATCGCCCACGTTGACCACGGCAAGACCACCCTGGTAGACGGGCTGCTCAAGCAGGCCGGCGCCTTCCGCCGCGGCGAGGTCGTGCAAGAGTGTGCCCTCGACTCCAACGAGCTGGAGCGCGAGCGCGGCATCACCATCCTCTCGAAGTGCACCGCCATCACCTACAAGGGCACCCGCATCAACATCGTCGACACCCCCGGCCACTCCGATTTCGGCGCCGAGGTCGAACGGACGCTCAAGATGGTCGACGGCGTCATGCTGCTGGTCGACGCGTCGGAAGGCCCCCTG
>DNZD01000312.1 GCA_003504855.1 Cytophagales bacterium | reverse complement strand
TTCAGACAACGCCGCCAGGTCCGACGTCCAATGCGACAAACTTTGAAAAAACCCCGGCTTCATGGATGGAAGGTAGAAGATGGAATGTGAAAAAGAAACGAGAGGCTAACCGCGACGGCGCAAGGGCGCAAAGAGAAATCTTATCACAAAAAAAATTAAGCAACTGACCTCAGACCGTCCAGGCCGGAAACCAACTTCAAAAAGTTTAACCCATTACAGTTTGAATGACTTTCCGTTCTGCTCCTTCTTTACTACCAGAAAGGGTTTATCCTGATCAATTCGTTTGCCACTCATCACGGTTCCCACCTGCTCATCCGTCGCAATGTAAATTTTAGTACCATCCTTGAATTTGAATTTCCGGGTACCGACAGGAAGTAATAGCACACCTGTTGTGCCATTGCCGGTGTCGCCAGGCTGATAAGAAATAACGGTAATCTTCCTGGGCAACAATGATGAGTTCTTGATTCTGATGGTGACCAACTGGTCGGTCTGTTGCGCCGAAGCGACGGTCACAGCGAACACCAGGAGGAAGCCGGCAAAGAGGAATTTCTTCATGTGGAGGGGTTGTTTTATGGATTAACAACGCCGGCTTGAATTTGTTTGAAATAAAAGGCGAATGCCTTAAGCAGGGAGAAAAAGAGTCCCCGGGTCTTACCAGGACGTTCTTAATCTCTCTCCTGTCTCCTTGCCTCAATTTTTATTTCAATCATATACTTCGGTGATGCCAGTCCTTTGACCTCCACCCACACCCCGGCAGGATAATGCTTCCCGAAAAAGGAATTGTGGTACTCACCGGTTTTATTGAGTTCAGCCATATCGGTTGTATAGATATCCTCCACCACAATGTCATCGAAAGTATATCCGAAATGATGGAGGATCTTCTGCACGTCGGCGTAGCAGTTCTTCATTTGTTCTTTCATGTCCCCTTCGCCGATAGGTTCGCCGGCCTCATTCTGACTCACCACATCGATCTTCAGCTCGCGCCCCACGCGCACAGCCGCCGAGTAGCCGTATTTGGTTTCATACGCCGGACGGAGATGGTAGTATTCGATGGTATAAGTGGGCTGAGAGGTCTGGTTGTTGACGCAGCTCGTCAGTAATGCAATGAGGAATAAAAAAGGCAGAAACCGAATTGGAGCTCTCATGAGTACGTATTGATGATCCAATCAATATACTTCAATTTGGTGGAAGCTGGAATACACTTAACCGCAAGGGCGCGAGGACGCAATGAAAAAAATTCTTAACCAAGAGGTCAATATAAGGTCAACTCAGACCAGATGCCGGTTCTCAAACTTCGCACAACACGATCTGAGTATTCCTGCATTTTTTTCTGCGGGATCTGTATTCCCCCTGTATTTTTTCCGCGGGTTCTGTTTCTTGTATTCAACCTCAACGCCACCACTCCTTATCAGTGTCCGTCCTGAATCAGGTGCACCATTTTATTGCGGCGATCGGCCACAGCGTAATATATCTCCGATGGCGCATAACCAGCCCGCAGAACTGCAAGTCTGACTTCTTGTATTGTCTTGAACGGAGTAATTCGATCCATATAAATAACAACCGGACGGTGCCGAGCCTGGTCATGCGGGTTCAGCCACAACGGAATATCATTTGGTGACTTCAATTCCCCGTCGAGCTCTACACAATACGTATCAACAACTTCATACCGATCCCTTTGATCATTTCTTTGGCCCACAAATATTCGAGGCCCTGCAAGGCTGTCATAGGAGAAAATACGTTGATCTTGCTGCATATCCGGAAGGCTGATGGTGACCATCAAACCAATTGAAAAATCACACTCGAAGTCATCCACTCCGGCCCTCCGCCAAACAATAGAGTCATTGAATCTTATTTCATCTTGACCTATCGTGTAATCCTTCCGTGATTCATGCAATACCTGCGAATAAAGACCAACCCCGTTCCCTTGCATCGTCCAGCCAACGGTCCATTGGTCAAGGCTTAAAGCGGCGTC
Organism: Cytophagales bacterium; assembly: GCA_003504855.1. Lineage (GTDB taxonomy): Bacteria > Bacteroidota > Bacteroidia > Cytophagales > Cyclobacteriaceae > ELB16-189. The sequence continues at coordinate 2,758 of DNZD01000312.1, read as the reverse complement.
TGAAACATGGTAGCAATGCACGAGTTTTCCACGGAGCTCTTCATGCCAGTGCCCGATATAGCCCCGCTTCTGTTCTGCACACGAAACAAGGAGAAGCAATAGTTCAACCCAAAGTAGTTTCAATATGATTTTTTACTCATAATGGATGAACCACCTAAAAAGTCACGGCTTTAGTGCCTGAAGTCAGCAAGAACCTGTGCTCTACTTTAATAGAATCAACAGAGTTGAAGCAACGCAGAATACCTGGACAGCTAGCCAGAGACTAGCCAGAAACTCGAACCAAACAAGCCAGAAACTCCAATGAACCAAGCAAGGAACAAGCAAGGATCAAGCAAAGTAGTAGCTGCGTGCTTGCTAAGTGCTAGCTGGAATTAAGAGAAAAGTCCCGGTAAGGTCCCTATAAGGTCTGATTAAGGTCTGATTAAGGTCTGATTAAGGTCCCGGTAAGGGTGGGCTGGAAAAGAATAAAAAGTCCAGAAGAATCATGGACATAGCCATCATATTCAATAACGTAATTACGCAACTGATCGCCAAAAAGAGTCTTGAAAAAAATATTTCAGACCAGACGCCGATTCTCAAAAGTCACACAGCACGATCTGCGTATTCCCGCATTTTTCTGCGGGATCTGAGTCCCACTTACTTCACCACATTCACCTTCATCATATTCGTCCGGCTGCGCTCATGGATCGGCATGCTCGCCAAACTAATGAAGATGTCACCGGGCTTCACATGTCCGTCGCGCTTCAGAATCTCTGATACGTCGGCAATGGTCTCGTCGGTGCTGTTGGACTTCTCGTAATAATAGGCACGGGTGGCCCACACGAGGTTCAGGGTATTCAATACGGCTTTGTTGCCGGTGAAGACAAAGATATTCGCATTCGGTCGGTGCGATGACGACTTGAACGCCGTGTAACCAGAGGCAGTCATACCAACGATTGCCTTGGCATTCACTTCTTTCGCAAGCTTGCACGCCGCCAGGATCAGACTGTCGTGAATGAAGATAGGTGAATGAACATCCACTTCGCGGAAGCGGTAATACACGTTCGCCTGCTTCTCCACGGAACCAATGGTGCGCACCATCGATCGAATTACTTCGATCGGATACTTACCGGCGGCGGTCTCGGCCGACAACATCAACGCATCGGCACCATCCATCACGGCGTTGGCCACGTCATTGGTCTCCGCACGCGTCGGGCGCGGATTCTCAATCATGCTCTCCATCATCTGGGTAGCTACGATCACCGGCTTCGCCAGTTTATTACACTTCTCCACGAGCATCTTCTGCACCATGGGAACTTCTTCCAGCCAGATCTCTACCCCGAGATCACCACGGGCAACCATCACAGCATCCGTTGCCTGCAGGATCGCGTCGATGTTCTCGAGTGCTTCCGGCTTTTCAATCTTGGCTACGATACGAGTTGTTGACTTATGGCTATCAATAATTCCGCGAAGGATATCGATGTCTTTGGCTTTGCGCACAAACGACAACGCCACCCAGTCTACTTTATGCTTCAGACCAAATTCCAGGTCAGCGAGGTCTTTCTCAGTCAGGGAAGGGGCCGATACCTTTGAATATGGGAGGTTGATGCCCTTACGGGATTTTAACGGACCGCCGTACACCACTTCACAAACCACATCGATGTCGCGGGCCTCCAGTACTTTCAATTCAATCTTGCCATCGTCGATGAGGATCATGTCGCCGGGCTTCACGTCATTGGGAAGGCCCTGGTAGCTGGTGCTGACCAACTCATGATTACCGACCAGTTCGCGTGTCGTAATGGTGATCGTGTCTTTCGCCTTGATGACCGTACCTTCTTTCACTTCGTTAACCCGGATCTTAGGGCCCTGCAAATCCTGGAGGAGTGCGATGTGGGTACCCATTTCCGCGTTGATCTCGCGAACGAAATTGATCACCTTGAGGTGGTCTTCGTGTGAACCGTGAGAGAAGTTGAGTCGAAATACATCCACGCCTTCTTTGGCGAGTGCGCGAAGCATTTCTTTGGAGTTGGAGGCCGGGCCTACCGTGGCAACAATCTTGGTTTTGTTGAAAGAGACTTTTTCCATGCGATGCTAACGTTCTGACCCGATCGAATCTAGAAAATAAAGTTTTCCTTCGATTTTAAGGTCGCCAAAGGTATCAAAGTAGCCAATTCAATAGAAGAAATCGCCCGCAAGTATTCCTGCAATCGATTGCCGGATAGGTTTTCCTCACTTTGCGTCATCAAAATGAAATCAAAGTGCGGGAATTCAGGCACCAGATCAGGTGCATTGTTTTCGGTATCGGCAGCGCGGTTTCTGAATAAATGAAGGTTATTGAGGGGCGTTTGATAACTGTAATGATCGTGCGAACTGGTGGCGCCCTTTTTGAAATGCAGCACCAAATCGGCCTGTTTTACCAGATGGACCTGCAGGGCATTGTTTAGTTCCCAGGCCAGTTTGTAGCCCTTCAGGGATGTGCGTATTCCCAACAATTCAAAATCGTAGGAGTACTCAATTTCAAGTGTGTTTTTCTTGATTTTCGCCGCCATGGGCCAATTATCCGCTCCGGGAAAAAGTTTGACAATATGGCTCCAAATCTCTTACTTTGCGCAGATTTTTAAAATACCTTAAACCTTACAATCATGTCTGACATCGCACAAAAAGTAAAGCAGATCATCATCGACAAGCTGGGAGTAGAAGAGTCTGAAGTTACGCCTGAGGCAAGCTTCACCAATGACCTCGGTGCTGACTCGCTGGATACCGTTGAGTTGATCATGGA
>DNZD01000182.1 GCA_003504855.1 Cytophagales bacterium | reverse complement strand
AGGCTTCCCATTGAAGCCGCGTTTCGTGGGATCATTGATATCGCGTATGATACCAAATTTGGTGGCGAGGGTAATCTCCTGACGGATTCCTTTGATGGCACGACCCACCAATTCTTCGTTCTTGTACGGTCCATACATATCAGCCGTATCAAAAAACGAAATCCCGAGGTCCAGGGCACGATGCATTACTTTGATTGACGTGGCCTCATCGGTAGCACCATAAAATTCTGACATTCCCATGCATCCCAATCCCATGGCCGATGCCATCAATCCCTTAGATCCCAACTTCTTTTTCTTCATATGCAACGTGTTTGATTCCAAAGGTATCCAATCTGAATGCACCTCATCAAAAATCGAATCGAAATAAAACGTATAACCCATATATTAGGCCATGAAAAATTTCATTTTCCTCCTGATGGTTCTGGCTGCTGCCTCATGCCAGACCAAGCCCACAACTATTTCATTGTTTAATGGCCATGATCTGACAGGCTGGCATGCTGATATTCCCGAGCAGGATACCGTAGCCGGACTCCCCGCCTCCTTTGCTGTACGCGATGGCGTATTGGTCAGTATGGGGAAACCCGAAGGCCATCTCATTTCCGATTCAGTTTACAGCAATTACCGGCTGTCACTTGATTATCGCTTCACGAAGGGAGCAGGTAATTGCGGTGTATTGGTGCATGTCTCTCGTCCGCGTATGCTTTATAAAATGTTCCCTCAATCTATCGAAGCCCAGCTACACACCGATGACGCCGGCGACTTCTGGTGCATTGGTGAAGACATTACTGTACCCGATATGGAGAAGAGACGCGGACCTCAGGCAGAATGGGGTGCCACTGAAGGAAAAAAGCGCCGCATCATCAACCTGACCGATGGATCTGAAAAACCGTTGGGGGAATGGAATCATTATGTGATTGAATGCAAAGGCAACAACATCACCGTTTGGGTAAACGATACACTGGTCAATGCCGGTACGGGATGCACTGCCGACCACGGTCAGATTGCACTGCAAGCCGAAGGAGCTGAGGTTGAGTTTAAGAACATCATGCTTACGCCATTGCAACCATGAAGCCCCTGATTGTCCTGCTTTTGTTAGGCCATTCCGTTCTTGCGCAGGTTCACTCTAATGCGCATGCCCACAACGACTATGAACACACGCGTCCCCTATTTGATGCGCTATTGAATGGGTTTGGTTCGGTGGAAGCAGACGTATATCTGGTTAATGGAACGCTGTTGGTATCCCACAACACCCCGGGCCCAAAAGCAAAAACCCTGGAGCAACTCTACCTCCGCCCCCTAGATAGTTTGATTCAGGCAAATGGCGGAAATGTGTATTCAAATTTCGAAGGTCCGTTCTGGTTGATGATTGATTGCAAAACATCAACCGGAACCTATGAGGCGATCCGCGCGGCCGTGCGGAAATACCCTGCCCTGATGAGCAAGGGTGACAAAGGTCCCGTAAAGATTTTTCTTTCGGGAAACCGTCCGCTTGAGTTGATGGTGAAGGATGGCTATTCGGGACTTGGCATCGATGGTCGGCCTGACGATGTAGGCAAGGGATATGATTCTACCCTGATGCCCGTGATCAGCGATCATTACAGCAATTGGTCTTCGTGGAAGGGCAAATCACCGGCAACTGAAAATGACTTGCAGAAAATCCGGGTGCTGGCAGCGCGCGTGCATCAGGAAGGAAAGAAGCTGCGTCTATGGGCCATTCCAGACCAGGAAGAAGCATGGAAAGCGTTAATGGAAGTCGGTGTTGACATGATCAACACCGACCACCTGAACGAGTTAAATATCTACTTACTTCGGATTGGCAAGTAGCCTATTTCTTCTGCCAGGCACCAATGATGAATCCGCCCAGGGTAAGGCTGACCATTTCAAAACCACCCGTTAGCCAGGCAAGGCCATAAGGAAACTTGCTGAACATTCCAGCCGTCATGGTCGGTAAATGATAAAAGGCAAACACCAGCACAAAAGCCGTCATGGCTCCCTTTACGCCGGTAGTAATATTCAGCTTCCCGAACAGCCATGCCATCACATACAGGGGCACAACGGCCGATAGTACATTGGTCATCCAGGCGCCCGCTGAGGGGGGATTTTGATTAACGGTTTCCAGGTCAAGGTGAACCATCGTCAGCCATTGATCCTGAAAAAGCGGTCCGTACCAGGTACCTCCGATGACGAAACACAGCACCGTGCTGACAAGAACCGCCACATGGTTAATTTTTGGTTGATTCATGAGTTTTGAGGGGTTGGTTATATTCTAAATATAATTCAATTGGCCGACAAGGCACATATCCTATCACCGATGTCCTCAGGCGCATTTCCCACTTCGCTGCCCAGTGGTATATTTACGGCTCCATCGAAATTTCAAATCTCCCATGAGGCTTGGACAATTAGCACGCAAACTGGCCCTGAGAACTACCGACCTGGTGGCTTTTCTTAATCAGCATGACATTACCGTTGACCCGGGTAACAATACCCGCCTGGAGGATAGTCATGTAAAGATGATCATTCACCACTTTGCACCGGAACTGACGGAGGATAATATCTCGGAAGCATTGGTTGAGCCAGATCCAGTTGAACCAGAAGTAGTCAGCATACCTGAAAACGCAGCACCTTCTCAGGAACCGCAGGCAGAAGTTGTGACCGAACTTCCGGAAACTATCAAGGCTCCGAAGATAGAGTTGGCTGGGCTTAAAGTTTTGGGTAAGATTGAATTGCCTGAGCCCAAAAAGAAAGAGCCGAAACCTGAAACAGAACCTCAACCAGAGGTTACAAGAAAATCATTCAACAACCGGCGGGATCGTCAGGCATCAGCGCCACGCAAGAATCCAATTTCGATTCAACGCGAGCAGGAGAAGCGCGAAGCTGAAGCCAAGCGACAACTGGAGTTGGAAAAGTTAAAAGAAAAGAAAGCGCTGCACTACCAGCGGAAAGTAAAAACTCAGCCCCCGATGAAGCGTGTCCGGCTCGTCGATGAGCCGGTAGAGGAATTCAGTGCACAGGAACTGAAAGAGCCGCCCAAAACGTGGTTGGGAAAATTTCTCCGTTGGCTCAATACCTGATCAAACTAAGCAGGTGTCTGCTCAGTCGGCTTGCGCTTGACATGAAACATGAACTGCTTGTCCAGTTTCATTTCATAGGTGTGCTCATTCATTAACTGACCGGCCTTCTGGGATTGCTGGAGGACAGCAAGCAGATCGCGGGCAACCGTCGACCCTTTGATAGAATTCACTGCTTTGCCCTGGAAAATCTCCATGACAAAATGGTATCCTGTCTTTTCCTTGATTCCAACCGCCTTAAATTCATGTTCAAACAGACGGTATTGCTGGGGGTCTTCGTTCGCTTCCACCATCAATTTGAGGATCATGGGGCGGTATTTATTCCAAAGTGCAGCGTAAGGATTGGATTCAAGAAACATATGGTTGTTTTCCGGGACAAGTGAGGGGGCAATATACGACATTTCAACGCCTCACCTAAGCCCGGGGCCGCTTTACAGGGTGCCCAACACCTCTTTTGTGTGTTCCCCAAAATGTGGTGGATAACTCAACTCCCGTTCTGACCAGGCTGTGGATCGTGCCACCAGACTCCGCAATCCCTTCAACCCATCATGGTGCATCATAAGCTGTTGCGAATGGGGCATCGATAATGCCTCGGGAACGGTTTGAATTTTGCCGGCCGGTATTTTGCGATTGTAGAGCGCCGACAGCAATATAGCGCTCGTTCGCTTTCGGATGGCCTCAGCCAATTGCCGGGTGAGTTCTGCCCTGTTCCTGACGCGACTTTCATTGGTCTGATAATCCGGATTGACCATCATCCCGGGTATATCCAGCACCATGCACAACTCAGCAAACTGCTTGTCATTCCCCACCGCCAGCAGAATCAGGGCTCCATCACTTGTAGTAAATGAATCACCGTAAGGTGCAATATTCGGATGAGTTGATCCCTGTCTCCTGGGCTGATTTCCCGCTACCAACCAGTTGGAACCCTGATTCACCAACGACGCCAGTGCGGCATCCAACAAAGAGACTTCAACACAACTACCTTTGCCAGTTCGCTCGCGATGGAGCAAAGCCAACAAAAGACCTTCTTTGAGTTGATGCGCAGCCAGCACATCTACCAAGGCAACGGGCATCTTCGTCGGTGGTCCATCAGCAGCACCATTCATATCCATGAACCCTGCTTCTGCCTGAACGACCGCATCATATCCAACGCGGTCCGTGTCAGGACCATATCCGGTGATCTGTCCGTAAATTAATTGTGGATGTTTATCTTTCCATTGGGCGTAAGCCACGCCCAGTTTCTCTGCATCGCCCGGCTTGTAGCTGGCTATTACAAGGTCTGCTTGTTGAATCAATCGGGCAACAGCTGCTTTTCCATCGTGCGTTGTCAAGTCGATGGCGACAGACTTCTTTCCCCAGTTGCAACTACAGAAATAAGCTGAGCGATCATCCGTTTTTTCGCCTGGTGATTTCCAACTCCGTGTAACATCACCGCCCGATTTCAGATTTTCTACCTTGATCACCTCTGCACCTAGCTCAGCAAAGAACTGTCCCACGCTGGGGCCTGCTA
>DNZD01000031.1 GCA_003504855.1 Cytophagales bacterium | reverse complement strand
AAAATTGGTTATGCCAACGGCTTGTTCATTGATTCCTACAATGGCTTTCATGAGATCGGTCACAGTGGCGCCACAGCCGGCTACCGGGGCTGGCTTGCCTATTATCCGGCCAAACAGCTATCCGTGGTCCTGCTCAGCAACGATGGTCGTTTCAATCCACAGGAGGTTGGAAGAAAGGTAGCTGCTGTATTTCTCGGGCAGGCTGCGGTTGCCGCACCCAAAAAGATTGATCGCAACATGAAACTTACAGAAGCAGCCCGCCAAAAGTGGGCGGGCGTATGGCGTCAAATTGATGGCTTTGAAACCCGCGTTGTTGAGGTTAAAGACGACCAATTCTATCTTACCAACACGCCATTACAACTGCTGCATCCGGATACCTTGTATCAACGAGGCTCGTGGTGGATTTCGAATGGCCAGGAGATAAAGATTCAGAACGGAAGCTCAGTCAATCGCTTTAGGAAGGTGGCTAGTGCCGAACCCAAGCCTGCGATGGCCCAATTTGCCGGAAGGTATTGGAGTGATGATGCACAAACCGAGTTGCGGATAGACATAAGCGGTGAAAAACTATGGGTACATCGCGGTCCATCTGAACGCTTCTCACTTACACCCGCCTTCCGGGATGCCTTTCTCACGGATGAAGGAGTACTTTTTGAATTTACCCGATCTACGGGCGCGCTTACAGGGCTTAACGTAAGCATGTCCAGGGCTTACCTCGTTCCCTTCAAAAAAGTGATCAAATAATGAAGCAGAAAGTTCGATTCGGGATATTGGGTCCCGGCAAGATTGCCAATCGGTTTACAGATTCTTTTGTTCATGTCCCGGATGCAGAAGTCGTGGCTATTGCTTCCCGCGATCCGGAACGGGCCCGGGCCTTTGCTGAAAAGCACGCGATTGCCCGACACTATGATACCTATGAAAAACTGGTGAATGATCCGGAGGTGGACATCATTTATGTCGCCACACCGCATCCTTTTCATTGTGAGAACACCCTGTATTGCCTGCGTGCCGGCAAGGCAGTTCTCTGTGAGAAGCCACTTGCGATGAACTTCCGCCAGGCGAAAGAAATGATCGATACCGCCCGGCAAAAAAATGTGTTCCTGATGGAAGGAATGTGGTCCCGGTTTTTTCCCACCACAAACAAAGTGCTTGAAGTACTGCAGGCAGGTACGATTGGAGAACTTAAGTTCCTCGAAGCGGACTTCGGATTCAGTGCACCTGTCAATCTCAGCAGCCGCGTTTATGACCTGGCTCTGGGCGGTGGAGCTCAACTTGATGTCGGGGTTTATCCCCTGTTCCTGGCATTGCTGATTATGGGCAAGCCTTCAGCGGTAAAGTCATTTTCTCAACTGGCATCAACCGGTGCAGATGCCACTACGAGTGCTTTACTGCAATTTGCAAACGGTAAGCTGGCCCACATTTATTCATCGATCATCACCGATTCGCCCAAGACGGCCCACCTGCTCGGCACTGAAGGTCGGATAACGATCAGTGCACCGTGGCATAAGTCGCAGGAGGTTATTGTGCGGATGAATTCCGGTGAATCCAATCATTTCAGCTTTCCCCATTCCGGTAACGGTTTTGAATTTCAGGTTGCCGCTGTCGCGCAATGTATTCGCGACGAAAAAAAAGAATGTGAGTTGATGCCTCATTCGCTCAGCCTGATCATGGCCGAAACTGCCGATGAGATCCTGCGCCAGAGCGGAGTCAGATACTAATCCAACTTCCAACTTCCTACCTCTAACTTCCAACCTCCACGGCTCTTCCAGCGATCACCTTCGCCGTCGCCTCCATCACTTCGAAGCCATTCTCGGCCATACTGTTTTGAGAGTCAAGTGTAGGGTTCACTTCGGCAATTTCCCAGGCACAGACCTTTGGACTTCTGGCCAGTTCGACATTCAACACCTTCGCTTCTTCTACCGTGAGTCCATTGGGCACCGGTGTACCTGTCCCCTGCGAAATACGACTGTCCATGCTGTCCACATCAAAGGAGACGTAGATCAGGTCACAATGGTCAAGCAATTTGAGTGTATCCTGCGCAACAGCCATTGCGCCGCGTTTATGCACCTCTTCTGCGGTGAAGTTGGTAATGCCGTGTTTGTTAATCAGGTAGTTCTCGGCTTTCTCCAGATCGCGTAAGGAGATAAACACTATATCTTCCGGATAGATTTTGGCACCCGGAATACCCACACTTCGGATCTGTTCCCAGTATTCGATGGTCTCGCCGCGCGGGTCATTTACTTTACACTCCAGGTTGTCGATGTCGCACGCCATCGCCAGGGTCATGCCATGCATGTTGCCAGACGGGGTGGTGTACGGGGAATGGAAGTCAGCATGGGCATCAATCCAGACCACACCCAATCTTTTTTTCGGATGCGCCTTTTTAATTCCGGCGATGGTGCCGTAGGCGGTGCTATGATCCCCTGCCATGACCAGGGGGAAGTAATCGTCCCACATCTGCTCGTATACTTCCAGGCAAACGCGCTCCTCCATGATGAGCACACCGTCAATGAACTTGGCATAGGTGTGCTCGGCACTGTTGAAGAGGAGTTCGTTGACGTTTTCCACCTCAATGCTTCCGTTTCTGCGAAAAAAATCAGATTTCAGGTCAAGGCTGGCAATCTTCATCGCCTCCACGCCGAGGCTGGCGCCGCGTGTTCCTGCGCCAATCTCAGATTTTACCTGTATGATTTTAATTTTCTCGCTCACAAAAATTCAGATTAACCGGCCGATTCAAAACAGAGAAGCTACTTGCCCGAAAGAGAAGGTGCTCCGGGTCAGCGATCAGGCAACGGGTGCGCCAGGGGAACGGGGAAGGAGAAGTGGACGCGTACCATACTGAATGTGTATTGCAAAGATGGCAAATTTATACCAATATTGCGTTTTTACGATAAACCACCTTTGGTGTATTTAAACCCATGAATGTGAAATGAAGAGCTACCGTGAACTCATCGAACAAACCTTCGAATTTCCGCAAGAAGAGTTTAAGGTTTGGGAACACGAGTTACTTTTCAACGATGTACCCATCATGGACATCATCAAGGAATACGGAACGCCGTTAAAGCTTACGTACCTTCCCCGCATCAGCGAGAACATTCGTTTCGTCCAGGCTACCTTCAACAATGCCATGGAGCGATTCAAGTACAATGGCAAGTATACCTACTGCTATTGCACCAAATCATCCCATTTTTCTTTCGTATTGGAAGAGGCCCTGCGTAACAACGTACACATCGAAACGTCATCTGCCTTTGACATTAATATTGTCCGCTCCCTCTTTGAACGTGGCAAAATCACCAAAGAGACCTATGTGGTCTGCAATGGTTTTAAAATGCCGGGCTACACCCAGGGCATTTCCAATCTGTTGAATGATGGATTCGTAAACTGTGTGCCCCTGCTCGACACGCTGGGTGAAATTGACGTCTACGAACAGAAGGTAAACGTCCCGTACCAGGTGGGTATCCGCGTTGCTTCTGATGAAGAGCCCAAGTTTGAATTTTATACCTCCCGCCTGGGAATCCGCTACAGCGATATCGTACCCCTGTATAAGGAAAAGATTGCCAATAGCCCGAAGGCATCCCTCAAGATGCTCCACTTCTTTATCAACACGGGCATCAAGGACACCGCGTACTACTGGAGCGAACTGAGCCGATTCATCTTCAAGTATTGCGAATTGAAAAAAATCTGCGACACCCTCGACTCAGTAGATATCGGCGGCGGGTTCCCGATCAAAACTTCCCTCACTTTCAGCTACGACTATAAGTACATGATCGAGCAGATCGTGGAGAACATCAAGTGGATCTGCGACAAGAACAATGTGCAGGTTCCCAATATCTTCACCGAATTCGGAAGCTATACCGTAGGCGAAAGCGGGGCAATCCTCTATTCGGTCGTAGATCAAAAGCTGCAGAACGACAAAGAGCTCTGGTACATGATTGACGGCTCATTTATCACACAGATGCCGGACGCCTGGGGACTCAACCAAAAGTACATTCTGCTGGCCTGCAACAAATGGGACGATCCTTATCACAAGGTGAACATCGGAGGTTTAACGTGCGACAGCATGGATTATTACAACTCCGAAGCACACATTGGTGAGGTGTTTCTCCCCATGATCAACGATGCCGAACCCCTGTACATCGGCTTCTTCCATACCGGCGCCTACCAGGAATCCCTGGGCGGATACGGCGGCATTCAACATTGCCTTGTGCCTGCCCCAAAGCATGTGTTGGTATCACGTAATGAAGATGGAGAGATCACCACACAACTCTTCGCTCCCGAGCAAACCAGCGACAGCATGATGCGCTTGCTGGGATACAGCCACTCAACACCAGCGCCCGGAAAATAAAAAAGCACCTGCGATTCGCAGATGCTTCTTCTTTCCTGATCAGATTTGGACTAAAACCGTCCCTTCACTTCTTTGAAATTAGTCGGAATTGCAAAATCAGCGGCATTGAGGCTCTCGCGCTTAATTTCCGTTGCCTCCATGGTCATCTTGCCTTCTTTTGTAGTGGCTTCCACCTTCAGTGGCACACCTTCTACCCCTGCGGGGAACATGGTTCTTCCACCCTGGCCCATACGCTGACGGCCAAAGGATTTGGAATCAAAGTCTTTGATATCTGTGGTCGTCCAGATCACTTCGCTACGGGTGATACCGCCCTCGGTAAACTCGGCGATGTATTTGGTGCAGTTGTATCCCAGGATGGTCATGGTCTCGCTGGTCTTCGTCACCTTGGGTGTTGCGGCCATGGCATTACCCTTGTCATCGCCACCACCAGGCATTACGGTGTAGGTCTTGTTTGCACGATCCAGCCGCACGGTCATACTCTTGTCTTTCAGAAAGAGCATTTCCATACCATCCATCATTCCGCCTTCCATGAGGGTAAGGGTATTTCCACCTTTGCTGCGAACCCGGAAGCTCTTAGGCATTACCTGCCCACCGCCTGACATCACTTTCTGCATTTGCTCCATTTGCGCCTTCATCTGGGGATTGGATTCCATCATGGCCTTCATGCGGGGGTCATTCATCTTTTCCTGCATCTCCTTCATTTTGGCCTGGTTTGCCGGATCGCTCATCCGCTGTTGTCCACGCTCCATTTCTGCTTTCAACTTGGGGTCGGTGACCTCCATTTTCATTGTCCAGGTCACGGTGCCTTCAAATTGTTGTCCATAACACTGCATAACCAGCAGCATCAGGGCCAGCGTCATTAGTCTCTTCATTGTTTTTGGTTTTTTAATCAGGTAAACAATAATCCGGCCAATCCGGTATATCAAATATCACATTTTAGGCATGCCCCTCAAAGTCATCAGAACGGGTATCAATTGTCACTTTTTCAAGTGGACGATTTTGCTATCTTGGTTACATCCACCTAAAGCCTTATGCCATGAAAGTATATGATGAAAAACACATCAAAAATATTGCCATTCTGGGCGCCCCAAAATCCGGTAAGACCCTGTTGGCAGAAGACATGTTGTTTGAAGCAGGAATAATCCATCGGAGAGGAACCATAGAGGGGAAGAACACCGTGTCTGATTTCCATGAGATTGAACAGGAACGAGGAAACTCGGTATTTGCCACGTGTCTGCATACCGAATGGAAAGACTACAAAATCAACATCATTGATACACCGGGGTTCGATGACTTTGCCGGTGAAATGATCGCCTCGCTCCGGGTAGCGGATACCGGTGTCATCGTTATCAACGCCCAGCATGGTGTTGAAGTAGGCACGCAGCTCATCTGGAACTATGTCAATCAATTCCAGAAGCCAGTAATTTTTGCCATCAACCAGGTAGACCACCCGAAGTCCGATTTTGACCATGCGCTGGCTTCGTTAAAAGAGAACTTCGGCTCAGCGGTTACACAAATGCAATACCCGTTGACCCAGGGCGAAGGCTTTTGTGAAATCATCGACCTCCTGAAAATGGTGTGCTATCGCTTTCCGATGGGCGGAGGCAAACCTGAAAAACTACCGATCCCTGCCAACGAACAGGAGAAGGCCGATAAACTTCATAATGCGCTGGTCGAAAAGGCCGCTGAAAATGATGAGAAATTGATGGAAAAATTCTTTGAGTCGGGTACCCTCGATGAAGACGAAATGCGTGCCGGCCTGAAATTGGGCATGATTCACCACGATGTGTTCCCCGTATTCTGCACGAGTGCCAAGAAAAACATGGGCAGTGGAAGGATGATGGGTTTCATTGACAACGTAGCACCTGCGCCCCGGGAGGCCAGGCCCGAAACCACCACCCATGGCAAAGAGGTTTCATTCGACCCCAGTGGACCTCCGGTCTTGTTCGTGTTCAAGTCACACCTCGAACCGAATTTGGGTAAGATCACTTTCTTCAAGGTAATCTCCGGCACCATCACTTCAACTAGTGAATTGGTCAACAGTGAAACAAAATCTGTAGAACGATTTCATCAGTTGTTTATCATGGATGGAAAAACAAGGCAGCCCGTGGAAAGGCTCGTTGCTGGTGATATCGGAGCCACCCTGAAACTAAAAGATACATACACCAACCAAACCCTCTGCAGCAAGGGCGCTGAGGTTTCTATTACACCCATCAGCTTTCCTCCGGCTCGCATACGCACCGCTGTGGTCGCAAAAAGCAAGAACGACGACGAGAAGATAGGCGAAGTGTTGCAGCGCATTCATCAGGAAGACCCAACCCTGCACGTGGAATATGTGCGTGAACTCCGACAGTTGATAATCTCCGGTCAGGGTGAGTTGCACCTTACTGTCTGCCGCTGGTTCCTGGAAAAACTCTACAACCTCCATGTTGATTTCGTTCCACCGAGAATATCTTACCGCGAGACCATCCGGAAACCGGCTAGTGCGAGCTACCGCCACAAAAAGCAATCGGGTGGTGCCGGGCAGTTCGGTGAAGTATTTCTTAAGATTGAACCCTATGTGGAAGGTATGCCAGAACCAACTGAGTTTACTGTCCGCGGCAAGGAAATCGTAGACCTGGCCTGGGGCGGAAAACTCGTTTTCTACAATTGCATTGTCGGTGGTGTGATTGATGCACGGTTCATTCCATCGATCCTTAAGGGGGTTATGGAAAAAATGGAGGAAGGTCCGATTACCGGATCCTATGTTCGGGATGTTCGTGTTCTGGTTCATGATGGAAAAATGCATCCGGTTGATTCCAATGATATCTCCTTTAAGATCGCCGGAATGATGGCATTTAAAGACGCGTTTCTGAAAGCCGAGCCGCGGTTGCTTGAACCCATTGCCCAAATTGAAATAACTGTTCCCGAAGATACTGTTGGCGATGTTATGGGCGACCTGCAGACACGGCGCTCGATGATCATGGGGATTGACACCAAAGGTCGGTATCAGGTAATCAAAGCCCGAACACCGCTGGCGGAACTTGATCGGTACTCCACCACACTGCGTTCGTTGTCACAAGGCCGGGGCACTTTCATCCAGCGGGTGGACAATTATGAGCCGGTGCCAACTGAGCTCCAGCAAAAGCTGGCAAGGCAGTTTAGTGCAGTGGACGTGGTACCCGCCTGAGCTTGTTAGTGTCCAAGGATTATCCGGGATGCCTCCAGCAATGACATCACAGCGTGATCGGCGCGGTTTTCCTTCTCGATTTCATGGCCGATTTGAATCGTGCGCATTCCAAGCTGACGTGCCGGGATTATATCACGTCCGCGGTCACCAATCATCCATGATGTTGAAGGATCAATATTAAATCGGGCTATCGCCTTTTCAAACAACAGCGTACCCGGCTTTCGTCCCAGGGAATGGGTAACCGACGGATGATAAGGTGAATAATAATAATGATCAATGGCGTACTTGCATTGCTCCTGAAAATAACGGTGGCACTTGTCCACATCCTCCCGTGCATACAAACCCTGGGCTATTCCCGATTGGTTGGTCACCACAATCAGTTTGTAATCACCAGACTTCAGGCGGGCGAGGGCTTCCAGCACGCCAGGCAGGATATGAAATTTCTCTACCGTATAGGTGTATTGCGGATTATCCTCATTGATAACCCCATCGCGATCCAGAAAGACAGCCTTATTACTCATGCAGTTGAAGGTTCAGATATCGGCTCCGGCCGGTAGATCAGCATTTCTATAGTGATCCACACCCAAAGCGCGATGCAAGGTACAGCCTTCAACACAAATGGTTCGACCACGGAGAGTTGGAAATCTTTGGGAAATAAATCGGTGGTGGACAGGGACGTAAACAACAAAATGAACCATAGCCAGAACTGTTGGTATCCGGGTCTGCTTCGGGCAAAAAACCAAATTCCGGCACCTGTCACTGCAATCACAAAGGTTGGTGATTCAGCCATGTGGTTAAATATGACAACCCATATCAATACACTCGCCAGGGCCATCAACCTGAAAGGATAGTAGATCCAGCATCGCCAACGCAATAATGGAACTAGCAACATCAGGAATCCGATCAGGACCACGGTATTGGGATTTGCATTCAGCCCAAACCAACTTTGAAACCAGCCCAACACCGACAGGCCGGTCTCCACACGATCCTCCGCCAGGGTATCGTACCAACCCTGGTATTGCATCATCAATTCACTCCAGGACAGCACGATTAAGGGAAGGAATGCGAAAAGTATCATGGACATGGCTGCCGCCATCGCACCCTTCCAACGGCATGGATAGAATAAAAACAATCCAAACCCGAACAGACCAAATAACTTGATAAATACCGTACTGGTGATCAGGACAGCTGCCAGCATGGGGCGGTTGCGCTCCATCGCAATAAATGCCAGGACAAGCAAACCCGCTATAAGTGCATTACTCTGTGTGCTTTGTATGGATATGACAACTTCAACCAGAATAAAAAATAACATGATTACCCGTGCCCGGTCAGGAAGTCTCGGTACTTGTACCAAGGCAACTATCAGGCATCCAACATTCAAAATATTCCAGATCAGCAAGCCTACCGGATCGGGTAAATAGGCAAAGACACCAAACAGCAGTGCAAAACTGGGGCTGTACTTAAACAAGTCCCATTGTTCCGGCTCGTACCAGTGGTACAGGTTCTTGTGTTGTATCAAATGAAAAAACGACTGTTTAAAAATAATATAGTTGTTGTAGTGTGTGTAGAGGAACCCTTCTGTGCCGTAGGATTGTAATGGCAATAGGTACGATTGCAAAGTCACCAGTATTATTGCGAGCATGTACACAGCAAAGACTGGTGTATACTTTTCCCATAGCCAGGTTGGCCAGCTCAGTTTCATGGAGCGAAGTTAACAGACTAACCGTACAGGCTATACAGGTCTGCGAATTTGAAACCTTTGCCTTTCTTTATACTTTTGCCGATTCACCTGGTAGCTGTGAGCAAGGCACTCGTCATCATCCCGACCTATAACGAAAAGGACAACATTGAACTGATCATTCAGGCGGTGATGGAATTGCCATTGGGGTTCCACCTGCTCATTGTAGACGACAATTCACCGGATGGCACGGCGGGATTGGTGACTAACCTTCAGCCGAAATACCCAGGTCGCCTGCACCTCGTGCAGCGGGCCGGTAAGTTGGGATTGGGCACCGCCTACATTGCAGGTTTCAGGTTTGGCATGGACCACGGCTATGACTACATGCTTGAAATGGATGCAGACTTCTCCCATGATCCAAAAGACCTTTCCCGGCTTCATGAGGCGTGCGAAAAGCAGGGGGCCGACCTGTCTATCGGCTCGCGGTATGTCACCGGGGTTAATGTGGTGAACTGGCCCATGAGCCGCGTACTGCTCTCCTGGTTTGCGAGCAAGTATGTACAATTGATCACCCGGATGCCCATCCACGATACCACCGCAGGCTTTGTTTGCTACAAGCGGGCTGTGCTCGAAACATTACTCAGCAAAGGAGGAATACATTTCACGGGTTACGGATTTCAGATTGAAATGAAATTCAAGACCTGGAAATTCGGTTACCGGCTGCAGGAAGTACCTATCATCTTTACCGAACGTGTTCGGGGACAATCAAAACTGTCGGCCGGAATATTCAAAGAAGCTTTCTTCGGCGTAATTCAACTTACCCTGCAAAGCTGGTTCAAGCGCTACCAGCGCTGATCAATCGAAGCGGATTGCCTTAATCGGATTTACCCGCGATACGATCGCCGTAGGTAACAAGAGCACAAAACTGACGACTGCAATCATCAGCAGATTGAGGAGCACCACTACCGACCAGTTCCAATCCACTGGCACATAACTCATGTAGTAATCGTGGGCATTCAATTTGATGATGCGAAATTTATATTGCAGGTAGCACAAACCAAGTCCCAACACGTTGCCAAACAGTAATCCTTTGGCCATCAGGCGCAAGCCTTGAAAGATAAATACAGATCGCACCACCCGGTCACGGGCACCCATGGCCTTCAACAAACCAATCATTTGTGTGCGTTCCATCACCAGGATCAGGATTACAGAAATCATATTCATGCACACCACCACGAGAATCACCCACAACAGAATTTTTACCTGACGGCTGACCAACCCTAACCATTCGAACACCTGGCTGTATTTTTCGCTTACGGGTTGAATCAACAAGTCATAGTCCATACTCTCATTGATGGAACGAAACGTACTTTCCATCTGACTCACATCGGTGAGAAAAATTTCCAGTCCGCCCGCCACACTATCCGGCCAGTCATTGAGCCGCTGCAGCAACGCCAGGTCTCCGACGATTACCTTGTTATCAAAGTACTCCGACAAGTTTGTTTCATAAATCCCCGAGACCACGAGCCGCCGGAACCGGGGCGGGTTCTGAAAAAAATGCACCATGATTTCGTCACCGGGTTTGGCCTTGATCTTGTCGGCGATGATACGGCTGACCAATACCTCCCGCGAATAACCGGAGTCCGGAAAATGAATAAACGATCCTTCCACCAGGTTATCGGCGAATTCATTCACATCAAAGCTGCGTGCCACACCCTTAAACACAATACCCAACACATCGTCATCTGATTTGATCAGACCGGCCTTATGGCTGAACTCCTGCACATGCCTGACATTGGGATACGTGTCCGGGTGCTTATATAAATCTACCCGGAAATCAAACGGCTGTTCTTCGAGGGAATTGCTGAGGCTGAGTTTGTTCACTACCAGATGAGCACTGATGCTGTAGAGTCTCTCCTTCACCGTCGTTTGGAATCCCTCCATGATGAGGAAAGCAACCAAAGTTGCCGCCAACCCGACTGAAAGGGTAA
>DNZD01000116.1 GCA_003504855.1 Cytophagales bacterium | reverse complement strand
AGTTATAACCGAATTGACTGACGTATCTCAAGTACCCTGAATAATCGCTGGCGATTTCGTAGTCTGCCACCTGCACCACACCTGCGAATGTGAGCTTGACTGGGTCGAATGTTTCGAATCCCACCTGCCTAAGTTGTTGCGGAAAATCCGGAAGTTTTACGACCTCACTTCGTCCGGCTCCACCCAATACGCTCCAGCTGAATGAGGTGAATTTCGTGGCATAGCCCCAACCCATGACATAGACATCGAAATCTCCGAAGGACGCCAGCGATGCTTTGTTGTTGCTCAGGTCTTTGAATTGAACTTCTGCCTTCAGGGGTGCGACGTCGATCATTTGGGTAGGATGAAATGAATTGATCCGATAGCCGGAGGCATTACACAGGTTTTCAGAGCCGTAAATGGGAAATTCATTGCCAGGATATTCAATGATTACTTGTCCAAGATATTGGGTAAAGGCGCCCAACGTGTAGAACTCATCAAACTTGTTTGGAGCCAGGAAACCATAAAGCCGTACGCCCACCCTTGTTGTTCCAGTAGGTGACTTATAGGTCTGCAAGCTGAACGGTTTGTTCATGTCAGTGAATAGACCTGCATACTGTTGGCTCGCCGTTAATCCCGTCAATAAATTATAGTGATTCACATCCTGACCTACTTCGCGGATGAATAAACGACTTGGAGAACTAGTCAATTGCAGTTGAACAAATGTGCCCCCTTCGAAAAACAGTTGGGAGTCACCACTGCTACTGGCGAAAAAGGGATGAAAATTCAGGGAGTCTTTGAAATGCCAGTCCAGTTTGCCGATTACAGCCTGTTCTTTGTTGGCTGCGGCCGGGGCCCAATTGCCGCGAGGCACTTCTCCGAAGCTTGTAATATCCAGGGTTGTACCTGCATCCCTCAGGTATGCTTCACTAAGCATGAATGAGCCTTTGTTGTAGGCAGGGTTTGCCAGTTTGAATTCAGTGCCATTGGTGATCTCGGTGATGGCTACCAGTGAACCATCCTGGTCTGAAAGGAAAATCCAGCCACGATCCAATGTACCATCCGGGGCGGTGAGGTGATCGGATTTCACCATGAAATGCAGCAGGGTGTTTTGAACAACAATAGTGGATCGAATCTCTTGCTGTACTCCACTACGGTCCGTGACCACGGCACGTACTTCATAAGAACCATCATTAACACTTAATGTATTCCATTCCAGTGAAAATGGAGCTTTGCCGGAAGTGGCAACGAGGTTATTGCCGGCATAGAGTGAAGCATTGACAATGGCACCTGGATCAGGCAACGACAATTCTATGGTGGTCGTGTTCCACAGCACAGCGCCTTCTTTAAGGTCCTTGAATCCAAATCCCGGTAACAATGCAGAATTGTCCTTGTGGCACGCCGCTAATAAACAGCCTGTCAGCAGGATAGAAGTAAATCGCAAAAGGAGACAGCGCATAGTTGCAGAGGCTCTAAAGATAGCCAGAAACTACCTTATCAAACTTCACCGGTTTACGGGATTTTTGGCGATTTTCGTCAAAATCAGAATATTTTGTCATATTGAGAGAAGCATTTTAACACACATGACCCAGGCCAAACCACAACTGTCATTTTCCCAAATCATTAACATGAATGTGGGATTCTTTGGCATTCAGTATAGCTTCGGATTGCAGCAGTCAGCTATCAACCCCTTGTATACATTTCTGCATGCTGAACCGGCCGACTTACCCTTGCTGAATCTTGCCGGACCCATGACCGGTCTGCTTATCCAACCCATCATTGGCGCACTGAGCGACAGAACCTGGTCGCCCCGGTGGGGCCGGAGAAAGCCCTATTTCCTAATAGGAGCAATATTTTGCAGCCTGTGTCTTTTCCTGTTCCCCTTTAGTCGCACCCTCTGGATGGCAGCCGGCTTGCTCTGGATACTTGATGCGGCCAACAACACAGCCATGGAACCATATCGTGCCTTTATCGCTGATAAGTTACCGGCTGACCAGCGTGCTACGGGTTTCCTTACCCAGAGCTTTTTTACCGGACTGGGCATTACACTGGCCAATATATCCCTCTACTTTTTCCAGCAAATCATAACAGGCAGTACTACTACTGACGATGGGCAAACCGGTATTCCGTACTGGGTGTTCGGATCCTTTTTTGTAGGCGCCCTATGCTCCATTGGATCTGTGGTTTGGTCTACGTCAACAACACCCGAGATCCCGCCAACCGAAGAGGAACTCAAAGTGCTTAAGGCTCAGCCCAAAGGTTTGCTTGAACCTTTCAGAGAAATAGGCTCGGCCATAGGCTCAATGCCGCAAACACTCTGGCAATTGGCACTGGTTTATTTGTTCCAATGGTACGCCATGTTTTGTTACTGGCAATATGTGTCGCACAGTATTGCACAAACGGTGTGGCACACCACCGCTGCCTCAGATCCTGCCAAATATGAGCAGGCTGTAGGGTGGACCGGACTGGTAAACGGATTTTATAACATCGTCACGTTCTTATCTGCGTTTGGGTTGGTGTGGTTGTGTAAGAAGCTCAGTGCAAAATATGTGCATGTGCTCTGTCTGGCTGC
>DNZD01000022.1 GCA_003504855.1 Cytophagales bacterium | reverse complement strand
AATGGAGGCGGTCAATCCGGGATCATTGGCGACGGCCTCAATAGAATACCGCACCAGTTGATTCGCCGCATCGGGCTGATCGTCCATGAACGTTGTATCGGTGGTGGCGAATGTTTTGATGAGTGCTCCCTGCAGGTTATACTTCTGTACCACATAGTTTTTGGTGCCGTTCTTCCATCCGTGGTAAGAACTCCAGGTAAGGGAGATTGCATTTTTCTTATCCAGGATACCTTCAAGCCGGATGGGGCAGGCGATGGATCCGGTGGCGGCGATGTTTCCGCACTTGTCGGTGTAGCCAATCTGGTAGCAATATTTTTCGGCTGTTGCGTAACTCGCGTCAGTCATCTTGGTAGTGGTGGCAACCGTGAAGAAGGATAAAGGATTGGTTCCTGCGGATCGTTGCACGCCATAGTTGATGGGTGTAAACTTAGGGTCCTGGGTCCAGGAAAGTTCAGCGCCGCCCGCCCGAACGATAGCCGTGACATCCGTGATTCCTGTCGGCACCTTATTGGAAAAGGAGGTGACACATTTTTCAAGCGAGGTACTCTTTCCGCCTCCACTGTAGTTGGTAACCAACGTATAACAGTAATTAAGCCGACAAGTGATGTTGGTGTCGTTGTAAGAAGTGGCTGCCGGATTATTGATGGGAATACTGCTGGAGATATTGCCTTGCTTCACATTCAGCGAATAGCTGCTGATGAATGGGGTTGCTGCTGTCAACCAGGCAATTTTATTGACATCACTCTGTGCGGTGGCTGTGAAAAGGCTTGTGCACATCTGATTGGAATAGGTGGTTATGTTGTTGCAGGGGTCATAGGCTCCCAGCCGGAAACAGTAAAAGTTATTATCCAGTTTCAATCCCGTAAGGGTTGCTGTATTGGTGCCATACACCGACTGAAGCAGTTGATAGGTGGTGCTGTTGTTCACGGCAATTTCCAGGCGATACGAAACATGAGTGGCGGTACTGAAATCCAGTTTTACGCTCGTAGCATCCAGGGACGTGAGCGTATTGAGTGTCGGGATGGGCAGGACAGCCAGTGTTGTAAAAGATTGTGTTTTGGCCGTACAGTTGTCGGCCGAATTGAGCCTGCGCCCGCGGACACTGGCCACGTGCGTACCTGCGGGAACGTACGTATAGGAAGGTGTGATGATGTTATTGGAGAAGGGCAAAGTATACTCGGGCACATTGTCCTGATCGCTGTTGAAATTGATAACGTATTGGTCGTAATTATTGTCGACAACCTTAATAGAAGCCTTGGAAGCAGCACAGGCGTAGATCTCAAAATTGGGTTGTGGATTAGGGTCTACCGTGATGGTAATGTCGTCGGCGCCTATACTCTGGTAAATGACCGACAGTTTGAAAGTGCCGGCGGTGGTGTAGGTATGGGTGAAGGTATTTTGTGCCTGGGTATTGTTGCCTTCATAGTCCATTACACAGGGTTTTCCGGGGCTGCAATCACCGACCAGCAGGTTGGTCAGGGTGATGGTGAGGGGAACGCACCCTTTTTTCTGGTCTACCTGAAACCGGCCCAGGCGGCTGGTATAGGGTTGACCCATCGCGGCAACATTTATCGCGCAGAGCAAAGAAAAAATTGCGATCCTTCTGTTCACAGTGCTAGCTGTTGGGCAACCTGATTTCTTCCAAGTTAATCTCTTTTAGAAATACCTCTGCCTTCACCAGGTCATGGTGTAGCAGCCGGTCTGTTTCCATAAACGGAACAACCGTTCGAAAAGTATCAGTTAGTCGTTCCAAAACGGGGGATGTTTTCAACGGCCTGCGGAAATGCAATGCCTGTGTGGCGGTAATGAGTTCGATGCCCAGGATGGAATATAAATTCTGAACAACCCGGTAGGCCTTCAGGGCTGCGTTGGCCCCCATACTCACGTGGTCTTCCTGACCATTGGAAGAGACAATGGAATCCACGGATGCTGGTGTACACAGTTGTTTGTTCTGACTCACGAGCGAAGCGGCGGTATACTGGGGAATCATTAATCCCGAATTAATACCCGGATTGGCCACGAGGTAATTGGGGAGTTCCCGCGACCCGCTGATCAGTTGATACGTACGTCGTTCGGAGATACTTCCGATTTCGGCCATGGCGATGCAAAGAAAGTCCATGGCGAGTGCCAATGGTTGTCCATGGAAATTGCCGGCAGAGATGATCCGGTCTTCATCCGGAAAAATGGAGGGGTTATCCGTAACTCCGTTTACATCTGCAAGCACGGCGTCTGTCACATAGCGGACGGCATCAACACTTGCACCGTGTACCTGCGGGATGCAACGGAAAGAGTACGGATCCTGTACATGCTTTTTGGTTTGGCTGATCAGCTGACTTCCGAGTAGGATGGAGCGGATGCGTTCAGCAACCACTCCCTGACCTGCTTGTGGCCGGATGGCGTGAACCGCGGCGTCAAAGGGTTCAATCCGTCCATCGAAAGCGTCAAGCGACAATGCAGCAATATGATCAACCAATACAAGTAAACGTTGTGCATGCCAACTGCACCACACACCAAAAGCGGTCATGAATTGGGTGCCATTTAACAACGCCAATCCTTCTTTTGCCTTAAAGTGGATGGGTTGCCATTTCATTTCCTGCAGGACTTCCTGGGCTGTTCTGGTTTTTCCCTGATGATACACATCCCCAAGTCCCAGCAAGGGAAGCGACAAGTGGGCGAGCGGCGCCAGGTCACCGGAAGCACCGAGGGAACCCATTTCATACACCTTGGGGGTTATGTCGTGGTTATAAAAATCGAGCAGGCGTTGAACCGTGATTTCCTGCACACCGGAATAACCATACGACAGTGATTGTACTTTCAGGAAAAGCATCAACCGCACAATTTCGGGTGGCACTTCGGGACCGGTTCCGCACGCGTGGGATTTGACCAGGTTATCCTGTAGCCGCTCCAGGTCATCCTTTGAAATGTGTTTGTTATACAGCGATCCAAATCCGGTATTGATGCCATATAACGGCGTAGAGGTGGATGCAATTTTTTGATCCAGGTATGCCCGACATTTGTTGATTCGCTGAATGGCTTCGGCCGAAAGGGACAAACGTCCTGCCTTACTCAGGATGGTGCCGAAGTCGTGGAGGTGCAGCGTTGCTGGGGAGACTACGTGGGTAGGCATGTCAGAAGGAGGCAAGAATTTCGGTTAGGGAACGCTGGTGTTGTTCACCGGTCTTCATGTTCTTCATGGTGAGGTTGCCGGTTTTCACTTCATCAGAGCCGATGACGATCGCATAAGGAATCTTCTTGCGGTCGGCGTATTCCAATTGCTTCTTCAGTTTACTGACGTCAGGATAAACTTCTGCTGCAATTTGGTTGATGCGAAGTGTTTGCACTACGCGCAGGGCGTGGGTCCTGCATTCAGCGTCGAGGTGACAGACCAGGACTGAAGAGGTGCGCTGCGCTTCTTCCGGAAAGAGATTCAATTCATCAAGCACATCGTATAACCGGTCCACGCCAAAGGAAAATCCGACACCAGAAACACCGGGCAGGCCAAATACTCCGGTGAGGTTATCATACCGACCACCGCCACTCACGCTGCCCATGGCAACGTTATTAACCTTCACTTCGAATATGCAGCCGGTATAATAACTGAGGCCGCGGGCAAGGGCTACATCAAACTCTACATGTTCATCCGCCGTGCCGTATTGTTTGAGTGACTCCAATACCTCGTTGAGGTCTTTTAGTCCTTTTGTTCCAGCCGGCGAATTCGTGAATTGTTTCCCGAGGAAAGCAAGTTTTTCGGCGGTATTTCCTTTGAAGTTGAGGATACTGAATACAGCATCAAGGCTCTCTTTGGTATAGCCTTTGGCGAGGAGTTCTTCGCGCACTTTTTCTTCTCCTATTTTATCCAGCTTGTCAATCGCCACAAAGAGATTGGATTCGGGGAGGTTAGCACCGGCTGCCTGGGCAAGACCGGATAGGATGGCGCGGTGGTTGAGTTTGATGGTGTAGTCTTTCAGGCCGAGCACACGAAAGACTTCGCGGATCATGAGGATGATTTCGGCCTCACAAAGAAGAGAATCGGTGCCAATCACATCCGCATCGCATTGATAGAATTCACGGTACCGGCCCTTCTGGGGACGATCTGCGCGCCACACCGGCTGAATCTGGTATCGTTTAAACGGAAAGGTGATCTCATGGCGGTTCATGACAACGTATCGTGCAAACGGTACGGTGAGGTCATAGCGAAGTCCCTTTTCAGCAACCAGCCCCGTGAGTTTTTTGTAATTGCGGGTAGTTAACTCATCACCTGTAGCCTCTTTCAGGAAGTCACCGGAATTGAGGATTTTAAATAGCAGTTGGTCACCTTCTTCACCGTACTTGCCGGTGAGGGTAGACAGATTTTCCATGGCGGGTGTCTCCAGGGGCTGGAAGCCGTAAGTCTGGAATACATTCCGGATTGTATTGAGGATGAATTGCCGCCGGGCCATCTGAGCTGGTCCGAAGTCGCGGGTACCTTTGGGCAGGGAGGGTTTTTCCATAGTTTCCGGGTTAAAACTAACAGTATTCGATGGAATTAG
This sequence comes from Cytophagales bacterium, assembly GCA_003504855.1. GTDB lineage: Bacteria > Bacteroidota > Bacteroidia > Cytophagales > Cyclobacteriaceae > ELB16-189. The sequence goes on along the minus strand of DNZD01000022.1, from coordinate 559 downwards.
GCTGTTTTTGTGCGATTGAAACGGCAGAAAATCAGTGCAGGCCTTGTAATCCGGGGAAAGCGGTTTATTTTTGCGCCTCGTTTTAACAAAAATCATTATGGCAGTTACCCGGCTCAAGCGCAAAAACCGCAAAGACAAGGCAAAAGCAGCCCGCAGAAGGACCGCGCTGAAGATTCAAAACTTCCAGCCTGTTGCTAAAGGCGTGGACATCGAGAAGATCAAAGAAGAGTTTAAGGCCAAGAAGGCTGCAAAATAATTCTGGTACCGACTGACCGTGGTTAGTCGTGCCTCAGGCAAATGCCAGTGATGAAGGTCACTGGCATTTTTTTATGTCTCTGGAACCGATGGCATGGCAGGTATTGCGCCCCTTTTGCCCAGTTCAACCACTTCCATATTCCGGATTTGTTTGTTGATGAGCTCGAACCGGAGCAGGGTCTTCATATGATGAAAACCCTGATTACCGGCTGCCCCGGGATTGATATACAACAAGTTAAATGAGGGATCGCGTTTTACCCGAAGGATGTGGGAGTGGCCACAAATGAAGATATCGGGTGTTCTC
>DNZD01000382.1 GCA_003504855.1 Cytophagales bacterium | reverse complement strand
TTTCTCTCCACAGCGAAAGCAACAGACCGGGATTAATCAACCCAAAAAAGCCCCCATACAGGGTCTTATGCCAGGATACGTTTCTAAAAAACAAAGCCTTGTACCCTTCCGTCAAAGGAATATCCCAGGATACATTCGTGTTAAATTGACGATCAAAATGACCACCGACATTCTCATCGGAACAATACCAAGCTTCCACCGGGCACTTGTGGATCGTGAGGTACTGATACAACGGAACAAAGTATTGTATGGGGTGGGAATTAATGAAAATTACCTTATCCAGCATGTATTGGTTGCAACAAAGTCACCCATTGTGGCTTTACTCCTCAGTGTAATAACCATACCCATTCTTTCGCTTGCCATACCCTTTGCCAAAACCATAGCTATAGTAGTAGTCGTAGCCGTACCCATAGCCATAACCGGGTCCCGATTTGTAGATATCCTTGAGAACAATACTCATGTTCTTCAGCTTACCCGACGAATAGAATTCCTGTGCCGTCCGTATTAAGGATTTTGGTGTGTAGTTCTGACGGACAATAAATAAGGTGTGGTCTGCAAATTGAGTCAGCACAAAGGCATCTGTCACAATGGCCATAGGTGGCGTGTCAATGATGACAAAATCATAACGACTCCGCGCCTCCTTGATAAACTCCTCCATTCGTGGGCTAAGCAAGAGTTCTGATGGATTGGGGGGTACAGGCCCGCCACTGACCAAATGCAGGTACTCGTTTGAAGTTTGTTGTACTACCTGATCAAAGTCATCCATACCTGAAAGGTATGTACTCAGGCCTTTGGCGTTAGACAATTGCAGGTCCTGATAGATCTTTGGTTTGCGCATATCCGCCCCGACAATCAACGTCATTTTGCCAGACAAGGCAAAAATGGATGCCAGATTTATGGAAGTAAATGTTTTCCCCTCACCACTGATGGAACTGGAGATGAGAAACAGTGGTTTTGTTTTGGGATCAATAAAATAGTTTAGGTTAGACCGCAATGCCCTGAATGATTCTGCAATGGCAGACTTGGGCGAGGTCAATACCTCCGGATTATTGATAGACTTCTTATGCCCAATGCCACCAATAAACGGGACGACGGTAAGTTTGTCTATATCATCTTTAGACTGAACCTTCGTATTGAAAAGTTCCATGAATAAGAGCAGGAGGAATGGAATTCCTAAGCCCAGAACCGTTGCCACCGAATAATTCTGGGAGACCTTGGGGTAAATAGCTCCGCCAGATTGGAGGGGTGGGTTAACCATAAGAATATCGCTTGCACTGGACGCTTTGGAGATTTCCGCCTCGGACATCTTTTGCATCAGGAACAGATACAAATTCTCAAGCAAGGAATAGTTTCGCTTAATTGAAACCAGTTGCCTTTCCGCCAGGGGCAGGTATCCTATTTGCCGTTCCGCCGCATTAATTTGGGTATCCAAGAAAGACATCTTGATTTTATCGGTAGAACGAAGTCCGTCGATAGACTCCAAAATCTCGCGTTTAAGTTCGTTAAGCCTGCTAAGCTTGTTTACAACCAATGGATTCATGGTCTTCTCCCGGTCAAGGAACAACTTAAGCTCCAGTTGAAGATCAACAACCTTGTTTACCATGTTTACCAGCACTGGATCTGATATTCCAAACGACGAAGGCAGGACAATTTGGTCCAGGCTGCCATCTGATTTAAGATACCCGTTCAGGTAATCGTAATACTTGGCTTTCATCAGCATTTCAGCCCGCTGTATTTCCAAAGACTCCACCCTGGTCAAAATCCGCTGTGCCTCCGCATCCAGATTTCCTGAAGTCTTATTCTCCTTCTTGAACAATTGTAATTGGCCTTCAAATATCTTGAGGGAATCCGAGATGATATTCAGTTGGCTCTTGATGAACTCCACGGTCTTGTTGGCCGTCGTATTTTTCTTATCAAGGTCATTCAATTGATAATTTTTGATGAGTCCCAAAATGAAATCAATGTCCTTCTGCGGAGTCGGGCCATTCAACCTAATGTTCAATACCCCTGAACCCTCTTCCGCCCAGCTGATATCGAGTTTACCGATGTATTCACCAGCTACTCGAAAGGGATCCTTTATAGACAGAATATAAGGCACACCAACAAATCCATTAAAGGGCATTAGACCGGTCGGCTCCACCACAAATTCGTTCCCTTCGAAGCTCACCCACTCACCCAATTTGAAGACGACTTCTTTTGCTCCCAGGATCTTTTGAGATCTCAAACTGTAGGTCGCTGAATCAATTAGTTTGAAGTCATAACTCCTACTGGTGTAAGGTCCTTTGGTTCGTTTTCTCTTTCCGGCAAACGGCAATGATTTATACACCTCACTGGTCCGAACATATCCTTCCTGATAGAAAGCAACATCAAAATCCAACTCCTCTACTACCCGCTGCACCAGTGGATATGACCTGAGAATATAGGGCTCATTCAGGTAATTGCGATACTGATCAATGATGGCATTCTTGTATAACAGTTCGGCGCCATTGGTCTCTTCCCGTTCACGGATAATTACCGATGCAACAACCGGATAAATTCGCTGTGAATATCTATTGTTGTAGAATGCAATGGCAATGGCAATAGCAAGGATAGACACAATCAGGAACCAATACCTGAGTGCCTGATACCCTATTCTTCTCCAGTCTATTGAGTTACCTGTTAACTCATTGCGCTCCTCCATACGTCAAAAGATAACTAAGAAAATGGTTACTTGGTATAATTCAAAACAATGAGAAGAAGGGAAAGAGTCGATATCAACAAACCCAGGTTTTGAGCAAAATACTTCCGGTAAGGTCGTTGCTTAAGGGCTGGAACAATGACCACATCGTTCTGATGCACGTAATAATAAGGTGAATTCACAAAATTCTCGTCAAGCACATTCAAATAAGCTACTTCCATTTTATCTCCTTTTTGCCTTATTATTTTAATATCCGTCTTATCGGCCAGGTCTGTTAGTCCTCCTGCCAGGGCAATAGCTTCCAGCATATTGACTCTGTTGTTGTTGATCGAAACAACACCCTCTCTATTTACCTCACCCAGAAAGGTAATCCGGTAATTTAGCAACCTCACCTTGACACTCGGTGACTCCAGATACTTGTCAGCTAACTTTTGAAGAAAATCCTGAGCCTGAAACACCGTCATCCCTGCAATCTTTGTCTTTCCAACAACCGGAAACGGAATTTCACCATTCTCATCAACCAAATCACCAAAAAGTAGCGCTCCACCTACTTGCAAATTCATGTTTGGCGTCAGCGTTTGGGTTGATAGGAAATCATACTCTTTGGCCGTCAGGCTTTCAAACCGTACAGAAACAATGTCATTGGTCTGAATCTTATAATCAAATTTCTCCACCTGATAGGTCCTGAATACAGAATCCTTTTTCAGATTTGATTTATTCACATCATCATGCTGAAGCAACTGATATTTTCTGTTTGTTACACAGGAACTCATTAAGTAAGCGCCCGCTGCAAGGAATAGGATGACGCGCAAGGTTGATAAAAAGGATACTAAGCGGGTTGAAATCATGCTTTTTGGTAAGCTACAAGTTCGAAAATTAGCAAATCCTTTTAATTTTATCACAAATTCCGTTTTCCATGCGCCTATTCAAGATCATACTTTCATCATTAATTACCCTAATACTGGTCTATACCTTGAACCGCGGCTGGAATCTGGGCTCCCCCATCCCGCCCCTCGGCAAGTTTCTTGATCCATTTCATGGGTTCTGGCAAAATGCTACGGATCAAGGCACGGCCAGTAAGGCGTCTTCTATCCCCGGCCTGACGGACAAAGTAACCATTGTATATGACTCCATCGGTGTGCCCCACATCTTCGCCACCAACGACAATGACCTGTTCTTTACCCAGGGGTATGTCACCGCCAACGACCGCCTCTGGCAAATGGAATTCCAGACCCACGCCGCCGCGGGACGGGTTTCGGAGATAATCGGGAAAGCGGCCCTGGACTACGACCGCCGCCAACGCCGGCTTGGAATGGTAGCAGCGGCACAAAACGCCATAAAAAGCATGGAGAGCAACCCGGTGAGTAAAGCTATGGTTGACAGCTACTCGAAAGGAATCAACGCCTACATCAGTACATTATCGTACGAAGACTACCCATTCGAATACAAACTGCTCGACTACTCGCCGGAACCCTGGTCGGGCATCAAATGCGCACTGTTGCTAAAAAGCATGGCCCAGACGCTCAACATGGGAGAAAAAGATCTGGAAATGACCAATGCCTTGTCTTTGTTCGGCAAAGACATGATCGCCCTGCTCTACCCGGACCGTGAAAAAGTGGGCGACCCGATTGTCGACAACGCCGGCAGCTGGAAATTCAAACCCGCCCCAATGGACTCCGTGCCGTTGGCTTTGCCCAAAGAGCTGGTCTCCCTGACACCCACTGAAAAGTCTCCGCCCGACGTGGGCAGCAACAACTGGGCAGTTAGTGGCAGTCGAACAGCAACCGGCTCTCCCCTGCTGAGCAACGACCCTCACCTGCAACTGAGCCTACCTTCTATCTGGTACATCATTCATCTCAATGCTCCCGGCGTAAATACGATGGGCGCATCTTTGCCTGGTTCCCCTGCGGTGATCAGTGGATTCAATGACTCCATCGCCTGGGGTGTCACCAATGCACAGCGCGACCTTGTGGACTGGTATAAGATCCAATTCAAGGATGCCAGCAAAAAAG
>DNZD01000160.1 GCA_003504855.1 Cytophagales bacterium | reverse complement strand
GTAGTAGGAAAGGGGCTTGCGCAGCCTTACCAGCGCTACGCCGCATTCGTGCAGAATGGAGTCACTCATCGGATCAAAGGACAAAAATACTTTTTATAACACAACCCATCAAACCGTATAAACAATCCGGCCCGAAATGGGTTCCTCTGGTGTGAAATTCCCTTGCAAGGGTGTTTCCGGTGGAAATATTTAATTTCGCGGACTCTTATTGTATGATTCAGACAGACATAGTCATCATTGGTGCCGGGCCAGTTGGCCTTTTTACTGTTTTTGAAGCAGGTTTGCTGAAGTTGCGCTGCCACCTCATCGACTCCCTGCCGGAGCCTGGTGGCCAGTTGATTGAAATCTATCCGAAAAAACCCATCTACGACATCCCAGGCTATCCGGTGGTCAACGCTGGTGACCTCATTGCCCGGCTGATGGAACAGATCGGCGTGTTTAAGCCTGGGTTTACCCTAGGGGAAACGGTGACCAAACTGGAAGAGACAGCAGACCAGAAATTTATCGTCACCACCAACAAAGGCACCCAGCATCTGGCGCCGGTGGTGATTATTGCGGGCGGCCTGGGGGTATTTGAACCCCGGAAACCTCCCATTGAAAACCTTACTGCTTTTGAAGACAAAGGCGTAGAATACATTATCAAAGACCCTGAGTTGTATCGGGATAAGCAGGTGGTGATTTCAGGTGGTGGGGATTCCGCCCTCGACTGGACTATTTATCTCTCGGAGAAGAAGATTGCCAGCAAGATTGCCCTGGTGCATCGCCGTACTTCTTTTCGCGGGCACCTGGATTCAGTCCAAAAGGTAATGGATCTCGCAGCTGCTGGCCAGATCGACCTGATTACCGACGCTGAAGTGGTGGGTCTTCAGGCCCGTGAAGGAGGACATCTGGGGTCCGTCCTGATACGACACACCACACTTGGTGATGTGGTCAGAACGGCCGATCACTTTATTCCACTCTTTGGACTTACGCCCAGCCTGGGGCCGATTGCAGATTGGGGGCTGGACATCGAGAAGAATGCGGTGAAAGTAGACACTTTCGATTATGCTACCAGTCGGAAGGGTATTTATGCTGTTGGCGATATCAACACCTATCCGGGTAAACTTAAGTTGATCCTGTGCGGATTCCACGAGGGTACCCTCGCGGTGCAATCCGCATTTGCCCGTATTTATCCGAATAAAAAGAATGTCCTCAAGTACACCACGGTTAATGGGGTGAGCGGTTTCTAATACGCTTATGGAGGAGAATACAGTTCACGTAAACATCATTGACCGGGAAGGATTAACCCATCGGCTGGAGGCGCCCACCGACATGAACATGAACATCATGGAGGTGTGCAAGTCTTATGATTTACCGGTGGAGGGAACCTGCGGTGGCATGGCTTTGTGTGCTTCCTGCCAATGTTATGTAGAGTCTGATATATCCTTGCCGGAACAGAGCGAAGCCGAGTTGGCCATGCTGGCGGAAGCATTCCATGTGAAAGACAGCAGCCGTCTGGGCTGTCAGATCAGGATCACGAAAGAAATAGACGGAATTGTATTGCGTTTGGCTCCCAAGTAGCACTCACATTTGGCGTGGGGCTTCCTTGGGCAGTGAAAAATAGAATGTGGTACCCACACCCACCTCGGTTTCAAACCAAATGCGGCCGCCGTTCTTCTCTACAAATTCCTTGCACAGGATAAGTCCAAGCCCGGTTCCCTTTTCATTAGCGGTACCCCGGGTGCTGTAACCGGATGTCTTCTTAAAAATTGATTCACGGTATTCCGGCAATATCCCAATGCCATTATCACTTACAGAGACCACGACTTCGTTGTATTTTGATTCTGCCGCCACACCAATTCTACCTCCGCTCTTGGTGAACTTGATGGCGTTTAGGATAAGGTTTCGAAGCACCAGATTGACGATGTTGGGATCGGCGTACGCCATTACCTTGGTATCGACAAGATTTTCCATCGTAATACTTTTGTCGTAGAGGTAGCCCAAGGCTTCAAAGCTTTCCTCCACTTTTCTATGCAATACAACTTTTTCCGGCTGGATCTTAAGTTTATCCATCTGTACCAGCGTCCAGTTCAGCAGGTTGTTAATCAGCGTGCGGGTATGATCAAACTGTACGCGAAGGTCTTTGGATAATTCAGAGAATTCAGCAGGGGACAGGTTTTGCTGATTCAGTAAGTCGAGGGTAGCCCCCAATGAATTCATGGGCGAGCGCAGGTCGTGTGAAATGATAGAGAAGAATTTGTCTTTCACCTCATTCAATTGCTCGAGTTCCTGACTTCTTTTCTTCATGTCCTCCTGGTGTTGAAGGAGGAGATCGTTGATGCGCTTTCTCCGGTGGGCGCTGCGATACACCGAGAAGAGTAATATCACGGTGAGGGCGACCACAATCACGAGGATGTTTCGAACCAGCTCCTGGCGTCGCAATTCATCGGCTTGCAGGGTACGGGCCTCACTCAAGGCAGCAATCTCCACATCCTTGTCGTCCAGGTTGAGCCGTATCTGACTCTGAATCAGTCGTTCCAGTTCTCCCTGGTTAAATATCTCTTCCCGCAAAGAATTTTCTTCCTTGAGATAATAAAGGGACTGTTTAAAGTCTTTTTTTGCCTCAAACAAATCGGCCAGTTTTTGATAACATTCCAACTGGAGGTTGCTTGCATTCAAATGCTGTGCATCGTTCAGGCTGGTTTGGTACAGCTGAAGCGCCTCGTCGTATTTGCCTGATAACATGAGCAAACTTCCCTTGCCGAGGGCTGCTTCGGCCAGTCCGAAACGATTGTTCACGACTGTCTGTTCCAGGATGACAGAGTCATAATAGAGCAAGGAGAGTTGGTGGTCTTTCCGTGCCTGCCAGAGATCGGCCATGTGCAGGTGTACGATTGGAATGAGGAGGCTGATTTTCAGATTTCGCGCTTCCTGCAAGGCTGCTTTCAGATATTTTTCTGATTGGCCGAAATCCTTCTTTTTCAGAAACAGTTCTCCTTTTTCATTGTAGGTATAGGCCGGGCCTTCCGGGTCCCCGATTTGTTCACTGATTTTTTCAGAAGCGGCCAGATAACCAAGGGCAATATCAAATTGTTCCAATTGCGTAAACACTGAGCCCATGTTGTGGAGGATGATGGCCAGGATCAACGAGTCCTGATGACTTCGCTTATGCATCTGCTTCACCAATGAATATCCCTGTGCGAGGTAATCATAGGCTTCCTGGTATTCACCGAGGTCGCGATAGTCGGAGCCAACGTCATTGAGGGCACGGGCGAGTGAACTGCTGTCTGAGGTCTGGCTGAAGAGTGCCAGATAGCGCATGTCGTATTTCAATGCGCCTGAGTAGTCGCCTTCAAGCGTTTCGAGGGTGGCTAACCGGAACAGCATCTTAGACTGCGCCCAGGTGTTATTGATCCGCCTGGCGACCTCCATCGCCTGGTCAGAATAGGAGCGTGCACGGCGGTAGTCAGAGAACTCTGCCTGAGCGGAGAGCTGAATCAGCAGTTCCAATCGTACCGAGTCATTTTTTTCGGTGGCGAGAACCTGCTCCAGGCTATCGATTTTGTTTTGACCGGATGCCATCCCGGCCACGAGGGTGAGAATAAGGGTAGCCAATGCCCCCAGGGAAGTTTTAGCAGTTGTGTACGACCTAAAAAACATGGTATTCAAATAAGGGAGAAATTCAGGAAGATCAAAGTAGGCAAACCCGGCAGAAAGACATCAGTTAAAAATCATTAAAAACAAGGAATTTTCTACACCATGGACTAATTATTCCCAAAGTCGGTGTTTTTCCAGGTGTACACTCTGGTGGAAAAACAATTTGGTAGAGGCTTCAAATGACTCGGTATAGTCGGAAACGAGGAAATGATCGGTGCCACCTGCCGTATTTAGTAAATCAGCGGTTTGCAGGTATTGATAGAGCGCATCGGCTACCACCTCGGACGAATCCAGTACAGCTATACCCCTTTTGTAGTAGTCCATAATTTCCTTTCGGACCAATGGATAGTGGGTACAGCCGAGGATTAATGCATCAATATCCGAGAGTACAGGGTCTCGCAAATACTCCTCGATAATATCTTTGCTGATCTTATTGTTGAAGAACCCCTCTTCGATCATGGGCACCAGCATCGGTGTAGCGAGAGAATGTACGCGTATGCCGGGATCGGCTTCTGCTATCTTCCGCACATAAATCCCCGACTGAATGGTGCGCCGGGTTCCGATCAGTCCCACCTGACGCCCACTGAATTCACGCGTTACCAGTTGGACCATGGGGTCAATGACATTGATGACTTTCACTTCCTGATGTACATACTCTTTAAGTAATTCATAGGCCGCAGAGCTGGCGGAGTTGCAGGCGATAACGATCACCTTGCAGTTTTTCTTCAGGAGTACATCGGCAATTTTGATCGAATAGGCTTGTATGGCTGCTTCAGATTTGTCTCCATACGGTAGGTGGGCGGTATCCCCGAAATAGATCAGGGTCTCTCCAGGCATGCGGGTTTTGATGGCGTGGGCCACGGTGAGCCCGCCGATACCGCTGTCGAATATGCCTACGGGCTGATCTTTTCCTGCCTTTTTCATGGCCCTAATTTGGGATTAGAATCCGAGAGTCCACTGCTAAACTTGATTTTTGTAATATTGTGCAAACTTAATCTACCCGTATGGCGTACAACCTGCTCCGCGGCAAGCGCGGTATCATCTTCGGGGCCCTGGATGAGAATTCCATCGCCTGGAAAACAGCATTGAAAGTAAAAGAAGAAGGCGGCCAGTTCACCCTGACCAATGCCCCCATTGCGATGCGCATGGGTAAAATCAAGGAACTTGCTGAGCAGTGTAATGCGGAAATTATTCCCGCAGACGCTACATCCGAACAGGACCTTGCCAACCTGTTTTCGAAATCCATGGAGATTCTGGGAGGTAAACTGGATTTTGTTTTGCATTCGATCGGCATGAGTCCTAACGTTAGAAAGGATAAACCCTATGGTGACCTTAACTATGAGTGGTACCTCAAAACATTGGATATTTCCGGTATATCCTTTCACAAGGTGTTGCAGACTTCTGAGAAATTGGACGCGATGAATGAGTGGGGTTCCGTTGTAGCCCTTACCTACATTGCCAGTCAACGTACTTTCCCCGATTATTCGGATATGGCCCAGGCCAAGGCGGTATTGGAATCCATTGCGCGCAGTTATGGGTATCGCTACGGCAAGGCCAAGAAGGTGCGTGTGAACACTATTTCACAATCACCTACGGTAACGACTGCCGGTGCTGGTATCTCGGGTTTTGATGTATTCTTTGACTATGCAAACATGATGTCGCCGCTGGGAAATGCTTCGGCAGAAGATTGCGCGAATTATATCGTACTGATGTTCTCGGAATATAGCCGGATGGTGACGATGCAGAACCTGATGCACGATGGCGGATTCTCGACCACGGGGATCACTGAAGACCTGATTCAGAAACTGACGAAATAACGACCTGATGGTCGCCTTCCCTCCGGGTAAGATCAACCTCGGCTTGCAGGTGCTGTCGCGGCGGAGTGACGGGTATCATGATCTGTCTACCTGTTTTTACCCGGTGCCAGCTACGGATGTGCTGGAGATCATTGCATCAGATGAATTCCGGTTCGAGCAAACCGGAATACTCATCCCGGGTGTGCAGGCGGATAATCTTTGCGTTAAGGCGTATGGACTCCTCCGGGAGCAGTTTGAACTGCCGTCGGTTCATATTCACCTGCACAAAGTGATCCCCACCGGCGCGGGGCTGGGCGGTGGATCTTCAGACGCCGCCTTTACACTAAGGCTGTTAAACAATTTGTTTTCGCTGAACCTTTCTGCAGACGACTTAATGGGATACGCCGCGCGCCTGGGAAGTGATTGCGCATTTTTCTGTCAGGACAACCCCATGATGGGTACTGGTCGCGGTGAAATATTATCACCCGCCCCTGTTTCGCTCAAGGGATATTTTCTGCTATTGATCAAGCCACCGGTACACGTATCTACTGCCGAGG
>DNZD01000119.1 GCA_003504855.1 Cytophagales bacterium | reverse complement strand
ACCATCGGAGGGTGCTGGCAAGAGGCAGTTCCTGTACGATGTGAACAACGGGTTGCTGTTGGCCCTGATGGGCAATTATGAAGAGAGCAATACCTGGTTTGAGAAGGCCTATTTGTTTGGAGAAGACTACCGCGTCAATTACCTCAATGAGGCCGTTTCCTACCTCACCAATCCGAACTTCACCGTTTATGCTGGGGAGGATCATGAACACCTTATCTTACTGTATTTCAAGGCATTAAACTACTTGAAGCTGGGTAATTATGACGATGCTTTGGTCGAATGCCGAAGGCTGAATGTACGCCTGCAACAGCTATCGGACCGGTATTCATCAGATGATAAATATAAGCGGGATGCGTTCATTAATACCCTCATGGGTATTATCTACGATGCAGATCACGATTACAACAATGCCTTTATTGCCTATCGCAATGCTGTCGAGATTTATGACACGGACTACAGTCGGATGTTTGGACTGACAGCGCCGGAGCAACTTAAGAAAGACCTGCTGCGGGCCGCAAAACTCAGCTCCATTGATGAAGAGTTTGAAAGCTATAAGGAGAAGTTTGGGATGACGGATTACACTTTGCAACCCGCGGATGGTGACCTGGTGTTTTTCTGGCACAATGGCCTGAGTCCGGTGAAGTCGGAGTGGGGGATTAGTTTCTTCATCGTAAGACAAGGCAACCAACTCATCTTCACCAACACCGATCTGGGCATCAGTTTCCCATTCGATATGTCAGGCTATGACGAGAAAGACCGATCCGGACTGGCCAGGATGGAGGCATTTCGGGTGGCATTTCCCAAATACATTGAGCGCCCTGAAGTTTATACTTCAGCCACCATTCAGATTGGGGATCAGACCATCCCTTTAGCCATGCTGGAGGATGTGAACCAGGTCGCGTTCAAGTGTCTTAACGAGCGCATGATGCTGGAGTTGAGCAAGGCCCTGGTGCGTGTGGCGCTGAAGAAGGTGGAAGAATATGAAGTAAGGAAAAGCGACCGCAATCTGGCATCCATTCTGAGCGTTGTGAATGCTATCACGGAGAAGGCCGACACCCGGAATTGGCAAACGCTACCACACAGCATTTATTATGCGCGCGTACCCTTGCAGGAAGGACAAAACCAGGTGGTATTCAGCACCCGCGACCGGCGCGGGCAGTCGCAAACCCACGACTTCACCTATATGGTCAGGAAAGGGCAAACGCTTTTTCATACCTTTAGCAGCCTTGAAAGTGGCTATCCGGCTTACGGGTATTATTAACATTAGTAAAGTTAATTACTTTTTGACCCTGAAATTGACCATTTCCAGTTCAAGCGAGCTGACCCGATTATGGCGGGCAGGGTTGGTCTTAACGGCCCTTTGGGTGGCTATTCCATCCACGGTCTGGGCACAGGAAGAGGATGAATCCACCACCTTTCCGCTCAAGAACTTCTATGCCGAGATCAAGAAGCGCCCCCAGTCCATCTTCCGCAACTTTCGGTTTGGAGCGAGTGTCGGCTATGGCCAGACCTATTTCAGTCACAACCTGAACGGCTATGTGATCTACCAACCGACCGCGGGTGCCCCGGAGTTGTTTGGGGTCAAAGACACTGGTGCCAGCCGGTATTCGAATTGGGTCAATCAGTCGGCGGTGGACAACAACGCGCTGGTGCCTGGCAGTTTCCGGGTGTCGTCGGACACGGCCAAGCTTGGGTTCAGGGGTAAGGCGTTTAACATCCCGTTAAGGCTTACCATCCATTACGAGTTTTTGAAACGTTATCGGATCGGTGCCGGCTATAGCTATGAGCTGATGAGCATTGGTGCGTTGCAGCCTTACAGTTATGGTGATAAGATCAAATCCTTTCAGCCGCCCAATGCATCGGGTTGGATGAGCAAGTACTTTGGGTATGCTGGTGTATCTTTCTATCGCACCGGCAATTATCTGTTTACAGGTGATCTGCAGGTTGGGAGCTATAACCCCGGCAGCAACTTTGATGCAGGTATCCAGAAGGGCGTGTTCTTCAATATTGGCGTTACTGTTGAACGTGAGTTGTCGGAGTACCTGCGCGTGTTTGTGCGCCCGTCTTTTGAGATTAAGAGCTATACCCTGAATTTGCCGGCGGGCCCGGCACCGATATCACACTCCATGAATGCGGCCTACCTCAACATTGGATTTACCTACAGCATCCCCGATTTGCCCAAGTGCAAGAAGCACGACTGTAAGATTCAGATGAACCATGCACATGGTGACAGGGAGTACCGGAGCCGGGTGCATCCTATCTATAAAAAGCAGAATCCGCTCTACGGCGAAAACCACCCGAAACTGTTCCGGTACAAGGGCAAGAACAAGAAGAAACTCAACCCATATTGACGGGCCGATAAATCTTGTTTTTTGTGGCTGAATTCGCCCATTTTTCACCCATTTTGCGTACTCAGAATCGGGCCTTTTTACCTATCTTCGCACGTTTATTTACGGACCTATAATCGAACCCAAACGTGGCAGAAGAAGCGACCGGCCTACCCCCCAGGCAGAACATCATTCCGATCAACATTGAAGATGAGATGAGAGGTGCCTACATCGATTATTCGATGTCGGTAATTGTCTCCCGTGCGCTCCCGGATGTGCGCGACGGATTGAAGCCAGTACACCGGCGCGTGCTGTTTGGCATGCAGGAATTGGGGGTTAATTACAACAAAGCCTACAAGAAATCAGCCCGTATCGTCGGGGAAGTGTTGGGTAAGTACCACCCGCACGG
>DNZD01000223.1 GCA_003504855.1 Cytophagales bacterium | reverse complement strand
GGATACCGGAATAAGGGCTTCTATTACCACAACAGTTTTCTAATCACCGACGGGGTCAAAGGTTGTGTACTGGAAACAGCAGGTCGCCATTGGGCGGTAGAATGGGTAACAGACCGCCGTACCATCTCGAATAGTTTGAGTATTCATCAGGCTGACCAGGGTAGCGATTCGATGCATGATTTCGCAGCTGCTTATTCAGATTGGCTCTATACGACGGTAGGTCGTGCCGCAACGCGTCAGCAGTGTACCACGCGCACTATTGACGAACAACAAGGTCGGCTTACTGCCGCACATTGTATCCAAGCTTTGCAGGTTCATAATCTCCCGGATGAAAAGTTTAGGCCAGGCAAAGCAACAACCGGCGCTGTGTGTATGCACGCTACCAGTTTCCTTAACCCCAGCCAGACCACGGGTAGTATGGTGGCCGAATTGCGTTCAGGTTCACCGGCAACCGTCTGGCTGACGGGCACATCGATGCCGTGTTTGTCACTGTATGTTCCCTATTTTTTTAATACCCAAACGCTTCATTCATTGATCCAGCCTACCGAGACAACTGATGCTTCACTTTGGTGGGAAGCGGAACGATTGCACCGGTGGATATGCCAGGACTATCCCAGGCGCCGTGCACTTATTGCTGCTGAGCGATCAATGATACAGGCGCGTTTCCTCGAAGCAGAAGCCCGGCTCCTGAACAGCCATCCTTCACCGGCTGAATTGGAGCACTTTAGTAGCACCTGCCTGACCGAAGCACGGGCGGCCATTCATCTTTGGTTGGCCCTTATTCCTTCAAACTAACCTCTTTTTAGCTGTTTTTTATCGGGCAAACCCGCCAGTTCGCCGGACGCGAATAGCAGTTGGTCTAATAATCCCGGACTGCCGCCACCACCCCTGTATCATTGTACAAAATCCGGGTCCTGCAAGCCTATCGGGGTATTCCCTGACAGGTGCGAGAAGACCTGAATTTGAGAAAATAGAGTAATCCACTGACTTCCGCATGTGAACAGGTATCCACCTTTGTCACATCAAAACGGAGGTGGTGGATCCTGACCAGAGAAACCAATCATGTTATGAAACATTTATTGTTAAGTGTGATGGTATTGATGATGTGGACTTCCGCACAAGCACAAACCCGTGCGGACAAAGCGCTGGTCCTTCAGGAATGCATCGATCTTAAAGGACTTCAGGAATATTATCCAAAAGACGGCGACGGCGGCATTCGCAGGCTGTATATCGTGCAGGATCCGATTGCTTTTCCGGAAGGTTTGGCAGTAGCCAAAGCAGGGAAATTTCCGGCGCTGCTATCCAAAGCTCAATTAGACGGTGGTCAGATTCATGCTTACTTCCGTTTCTCTCAATTTGATTTTACGGATACGACGGCCCTGGCTGTTTTTGTCTACCACTACGAAGAAATGCAAAGTGTTCAGGTAACGGTGGAATTGAAAAAAGAAAACTACGAATGGTTTGTAACCAGGTCGAGCATCGAGAAAACCAATAAGAGTCTGTAAGACTCATCAAGATCCTTTCAGCTGAAGAGTTGGAAGTTTAGGGGGTTGTGAAAGGTCCTGAAGCAATTCAGGGCCTTTCCTATTTATACCGCTTTCTTTTCAGGATTGGTCTCGACCTTCACCGGTGATGCCGGTACTTGTTCGCTGGCCTTTGATTTCTGGATATTGAAAATCCGGTAGGCCAGTAAGACGCCACCCATCGATAGGTCCTGCTCTTCCAAACTCAGGGTGCCGGTCCGGATGGCGAACCCATTCACCAACACCTGGTAACTAACATTCACCTGCTTTCCTTGTTCTGAAAACTTCAGGCTCACCAGGGGTGCAGTGTCATCTCCATCAAAGGCTATCCGACTGCGGCGCAAATCCTTCATTATGTCTTTTGCCAGCGGTGTGTCCGCTCCTTCCGTTTGCAGTTGGAACTGCATCGTGAGATCAGAAAAAGGAACGAGCTGGGGATAGATGTTAAACATCCTGCGGGTATAGGCTGCACGCTCCTTGCCGCTCGTGGCCAACGCCATTCCTTCTGCGGTGCGTGCCATCAGGAGTGATTGGTACGGATCGTCTTTGTCGGGATCTTCCAGTACCGCCTTGAAGTATTCAATGGCTTCCGATTCTTTGCCTTCGGCGAGGTACAGTTTTCCCAAAAAATAGCGGAAGTACTTCTTCAGCCGAGGTCGCTTGTCGGTGGCCAGCCGCTCCTCATAAATTTTGATGAAATACTCGTTACCAAAACCTTCAATGGCAGACCAGACTTCATCGAAGGAGATGAGGTTTTCTGGTGAGAAAATGGAATAGAATACCTGCTCACGTTCAGGGTTTTCTGCGATCAGTGACGCCAACACCATCTTGTGGTGCCGTACTTCCAGCGTGTGCTTTACCCAGCGATACCAGTTGACAGGATTGAGCCAGAAATACCACTCATCGTGTTCAAAGAAGAATTCCTGTTTGAACCGCAGTGCGTTTCCATAGTTGAGCGATGCTACCGCCAGGTTGTATTGCTCCTGACCCCAGGTGGTGCCGATGTGCAGTTCCTGAAACCGTGCTGCCTTGTTGGTGTGCTCCTGGCTTTCGGTGGTGAGACCTTCATACTGTTGGGCGCGCGCCAAACCGATGCTGTGCCATCCATACCCGGGTGTACTCCCCTGTTTTTGCAGTACATCAGTCAACAAAGTATCGCCCTTTTCAGGATGGCCTCTGTACATGGCCAGCATGCCTCGCATGTAGTAAAACTCTTTGGTGCGCTTTTCATCCCCCTGCTCCTGGTCTTCGGCCTCACGGAAGTACACCTCCGCTTCTTCAAATTCACCCATGGCCAACTTGAACTCTGCGTAGTTGTTGCTCGAGTGGGCGTTGTTTTGAATGAGAATATCGTAGTAATAGCTGGCCGAGTCAATATCCAACAGGTAATCGTGGATCATCGCCTTGTAAAAGAACGTGCTCAAAAACTGCCGGTTCAGGAAGGAAGGATCATAGAGCCCATTGTTGACACTGACGTCTTCGCGAATCTTGCGGAGCGCCGAATCAAGACACTGGTTTGCCGCCTGCACATTCTCTTCTACTGAGTTCTTCAGGAAAGAAAACCGGCTCGAGGTATACATGCGGTTGCGGTGGTACAACCAGGCCATGGTGTTGTAGGAATCGGTGTTTATTTCGACCTGAAAGTTGCGATCGCGCACGTGGCGGGCTACCATCATCGCCTTATCCTGGTCTTCGATATTCTGATAGCACTTGCCGAGAAAATAGGTAATCACCCCATAGTCAAAATGATACCGGTAGTTGGCATTGTACACTGCGAAGTTGTTGGTACGGATGCGCAACAGCGGGTCATAGTCCTTCTCGATTTTGTCGAGCGCCTTTTGCAGGGGAATGCTGGCCTTGCGGAAGCCCAATTCATCATTGGCGCGATAAAACAGATATCCACCCTGCAGCAGGTATCCGAGGTAATAGGTGCTGTCCCGACGGATAAAACTTCTGG
>DNZD01000108.1 GCA_003504855.1 Cytophagales bacterium | reverse complement strand
CAACTCACTGCCGGCAGGTAATAGCTTCCGGCGTATGTGGCGGTGAGCATCACCCTGAAACTCTTGGTTTGGCCGGCCGCGAGATCAAAATAGGTGTACACCCGGTCATCGCGGATATCCTGATACGTGGCCTCTTCTTTGGCCATTGCTTCTTCGTCTCCGGTAAGTCGCAGGTTGCCGATTTCCCATCCGGACGGAATGATGTGGCGGAGTGCCAGATTCTTATATGTACCACGCAGACCTGTATTTGCAATGGTCACTGTAGCAATAAATGAGGTACCCTGCTCAAGCCGGGTGGGGTCAACAACCTGTCCTTTGAGGGTGTTGTACTGCACCACCAATCGCAGGTTGTTCGACACTTCATCTTCTTCGCCACGGGCTGGAACACCTTCGGTAATGATCCGTGCAAACAGGGGACCACTGGACTGATTGGCGAGGGCAAGATTCCCATCCGCTGTTTCGGCAGGCAGACTTACCTGCGCTATGTTAAGATCCGTG
Organism: Cytophagales bacterium; assembly: GCA_003504855.1. Lineage (GTDB taxonomy): Bacteria > Bacteroidota > Bacteroidia > Cytophagales > Cyclobacteriaceae > ELB16-189. The sequence goes on along the minus strand of DNZD01000108.1, from coordinate 5,649 downwards.
GAGGCAACGACCTGTTTGCCTTGATGGGTATATGCAAATTTCAACGGTCCCTTTTTTTCACCACCGGCATACATCCCAACAGACTTCAGGCACCAGGCCGTGCTCTGTGTGCTGAGCCATGCATTCGGGTTGCTAAGTTGAGCGGAGATAAGTTTGACCAGGTCGAATGCCCTGCCCCGATCGTTGAGCAGTATTAATGTCTCCAGGATAATAGCCTCGTCGCGAACATCTGAACCATAAGAATAGGACATCTCCTGGTACGGCTTGATAGTAGTCGGCGCTTTGGCCACCAGGGTGCGTGCTGCCTCTGCCTGACCTGCCTTTACATAAGCAGATGCCAACATCCATAAGCTGGCTGCGGGTAATTCGCCCATTTCACGTAAGCGATTCATGGATGCCAGGTCAGCCGAACCGGCCGACGCCAGAGAATATAGCCGATAAGCCTGAATCAGTTCACTGCTTTGTCCTTCACTGCTCTTTCTCCATTCAGCCGCCTTGTTGCTTTGGTATTTCTTCCATCGCCGGAGCATATCATTAGGAATAAAGTAACCTTTCGCTTCGGCCTCCAACAGAAACTGTCCGGCATAAGTAGATCCCCAGCTGTCAGAATCCTCACCACCCGGCCAATAGGCAAAGCCGCCGTCGCGCGTAACAAACAACTTCAGTCGTTCGATCCCCGCACGAACATTGCGTTGAACGGTTGCCTTCTCTTCATCCGTTAATGCTTTGACCTGATCGAGGTATAATTGAGGATAAACAGAAGAAGTGGTCTGCTCAATACAACCATACGGATACTGCATGAGATAGCGCAGTCGCTGCCCCAGGTTGATGGGCGGCAGGTTCGAAACCTCGAGCGTTGCCACATTGGTGCCCGGCACGCCTACTTTAGCAACGACGCCATTCCAGCTTTTGCCAGCCTCCAACAGCACTTCCGTAATCCGCGTGACTGGAGGGTTCGGGTTTCTGATTTCGATATCTACTTTTTCAGTTGCCTTGAAGTTTCCGGAAACTGCCATGACCTCTATGTGGGCCATGCCAGTCTCGGACTTCACCCGAAGCCCAAAATCCGTCGTCATGTTCTCACGGTCCATCGTTACAGTGCGGGTAGTTTCGGTGAGGCTCACCGGACCTGTAACCTTTATGGTAACATTCACGGTCTTGATGCTCTTGTCCATACTAAAGAGCGTCACCGGAAGTCGAAGTATTTCTTCAGGACCCAATACCCGTGGCAGGGTGGTGAGTACCATGAGGGGTTTACGCACTGGCGTAGCCTTGTCGGCTTTGCCATAGGCGCCTTCGTATGCGGCAACAACCATCGTGCGCACGGAGCCAACGTAAGATGGCATGATAAACCGGTGTTCGCGTCCACTGCCATCCGTGGTAAACGGGCCCAGGTATTTCACCACCGGCTTAAAACGATTTCGCTTCGACTCATCTTCCTTGCTCACCAGCATATCCCCGCCGATGGCCAACAGTCTTTCTACTTTCCCTCCGAATGCACCCATGACCTCATCATAGATATCCCAGGTGCGTACCCCAAGGGCTTCACGTGCATAGAACCGGGGCCATGCGTCGGGTGTGGGGAAACGCGTGATGTCCAACAAACCTTCGTCAACCATAGCCAGTGTATAACTCATTTTGCGTCCTGACTTTTCAGCCACTTTGATCACTACTTCCTGACCCGGCTCCAGGACATCGGGCATGGTGATAGTCGGTTCAAGATGTGTTTTCGGATCCTCAACCATTAGCGGAATAACACCGTATTGACGGATGGGCAGGTCATTGACCGTTTGTGCGTGTGGTTGCAAGAGAGTAACACCCACATACACATTGGGAGCCATCTCAGGTTTGACATCAAAACTGAACTTATTATCTCCGGCTTTGGTCTCCAGCCAATAAGACTCCAACATCCGGCTTCCATTTTCAATGGTGATCAGGGCGCGCCCATCGTTGCTTCCGGGTATCACGATGCTGGCCTTTTCACCTACAGCGTAGGTCGTTTTATCTCCTGAGAAACTGAGCATGGTGGCACCAGAAGCCTCCTTGCGGGCACGACCTGCCCATCCCGGCCAATCGACATAAATCACTTTTGCCGTACTATGACCTGAGACTGGATCAATAGCCCGTACAATGTACCGACCCCATTCCGGGTATTTAATCTTAAAGGTCCAGGTTCCTTTGCCATCCACGGTACGCACATTGCCATTGGCTACCAACTTCGAATCAGCGCCGGTAGTATAGTTGGCACCGTTGTCCGAGGTGTCCCACCACCAGCGCCAGTCCAGCTTGGAGATACTCACCTGAATATTATCCCGCGATACACCGCGTCCATCGGCATCTACCGTCACAATATCAACACGGTGGGTAGTATCCGTGAGCAACATACCCCTGGCCTTGTCACCCTCGGGTAGTCGGATGCCGGTATACGACACATACGGATAGAATGGCAGGCTGAAGCGGTCGATACTAAAGTCGCCGCCTTCTTCAAATACCTTTCCCCGGAAAACGGCATTGAGCATTCCAGCCGGCTGCCCATTTACATCGATGTTTCCGGATACCATTGCATCACCGTTCTCATCAGTAGTACCCGAAAACAGGCTCATCGCTTCCGTAGAATAGTCGCGGGCGGGATCATCAAAAATAAATCCGGGGTACTTATCAAATTTGGTAGCTGCTTTGGTGAGCAATACTTCAAACTCTGCTTTGAGGTTGCGGCCTGGTGCGCCGGTGAGCCAGTTCACATGGAGTTTGCCAGAAACACCGCTGTTGGAAGCCACTATCTTATCCTTGCCAAAGTCCAGATTGATCTTCAGTCGGTTTGGCTTGATCGTCTCGATGCGGATACTCTGTGAGAACTGGGTGCCGCCTACCTTTACCCGTGCGGACCAGTTACCAGTCGGCGCATCCGGTGAGGTCATTGCCGTGAACTTATAAAATCCATTCTCATCGGTAGCTTGCACAAGGCGTTGGTTAACTTGTCCGGAAGGATCCAGAAGTTCAAGTACAACAGGATGATGATCAGGTAGTCGCTTCAGTTTGTCTTCCAGCAGGAAGGTGAGGAACAGCGAGTCGCCCGGTCGCCACACGCCACGCTCTCCATAAATCATTCCTTTGATGCCTTCGTTGATCTGTTCGCCGCCCACATCAAAGTTGCTTAGCGACAGGGCTTCTCCTTCATTGAGTTTAAGGTAGCCTCGCTGCTGGCCATTTTTGGCGATGAGTACAAATGGCTTACCACTGCATGTAATTGTTGCCTTCCCATCAGCACTTGTGCCACTGCCCACCAACTGCTGCTGGTAATCATACACTTCCAGGTTTACTCCGTTAAGAAGTTCCGTTGTGCGCAGGTCGTTCACAAAAACATTCACATTACCATCATCCCCGCGCTTTGCCGTGAGTCCCAGGTCAGAAGCAATAACGTTGCGGGTGATAGAACGGGAACGTCCATAATACGACGAGTGACATGGGTTATCTTTTTGTTCCCAATCGTAGTCAGAAGAATAGTAGTAAGGTTCTTCATAGGAATCCCACGCGCTTTCTTCTTCGTCAGGCTGGGAGTAATCGGGCTCATTGACCTGCTGCTCGGTAACATTGCCTTCTGGACAGGCATAGGTAGAATAAGATCTTTTGAATCCGATGCGCACCTGATAAATCGCACCCGGCTCGGGTGTAACATATTGGCTGAGGTCAAGGGTATACCGGTTCCATTTTCCAGCCACCACCATACCCGCATTTTCCAGCGACACCATTTTGCGAATAAGTGGACGACCTACCCGGCGCAGCTGTTCATTGCCATCGAGGTTATTGACCTGTAAAAATTGAATGACGTTTTTCTCAAACACCCGCAGGATCTGGACGTCAACGGCCTTGAGACTCACCGCCTCAAAGGGCAGGATCAATCCGTCCGTCGAGGGCAGAATACTGCCTTTGCCGAGAAACCTTACCGCAGGCGCAATCTGTTCAAAGATCACGTCCATCGAAGACGGTGATGCCATCCGGTAGTCAAGAACATTCTTGATGCCAGCCTCCAGGGTAAGGGTTTTTGTCCCCACCTGACGCACCGGAGGATACAAGCGAATTTCATTGCCCCGGATTTCTATGTCGAGCGAAGTTATGTCGGAGATGGAAATCAAACCGGAGAGGTTTTGTCTTTCATTCAGCGGATCGGAGAATTGAATGACTACATATTGATTAGCTGCCTGCTCTACGCGCACATTCATCACCTTAAAATCACCCAGGGCAGGGATTTCCACTTCGCGGGTTTCATTGCGATTCATTTGGAGACTGGCACCTTGCACCTCGATCAACACCTTGCCGGCCTGATCAGCCCGTACGACATCCTCAATAATAAAATTGTGGCCCACGCCTCCTCCTGTATGTTCCCAGGAGATTTTTAATGGCTTTCCATCCTGTTTCGCTGTAACGGCCTTTTCAATGGCTTCTCCATCTGCAAAATCCGCGGTGGCGAACAATCCCTCAATCTTTTGTCGCTTCAGTTCACTTGGATTATATGGGCGGACATTTTGTATGGTCAGTTCAAAATTCTGAGGAATAACCATGAAATTGAATTCAAACAACCGGAGTGCATCCGGTACTTGAATTAATTTTGATAATTCAAATGAGACCGTGTAGGTAGTACCCGAAGTCATTCGTTTGTCTGGTTGAAATTCCACTGTGCGGCGATCGATCCAAACTGTTTTACCTGAAAGCGATGGCGAAAAAGAAAATAGTTTTACCTGGCTCTCTCCTACAGCCGCAGCCTCCACTGCATCATTGGCCAGAACAATACGTATGGTTGATCCCGAACCGACAAGGCCTTCTGTATAAGAAGACACATATTGTGCGAAGGCCGGATCAACAGGCTTGGTTGCGCCAGACTTGCCATGGCTGAAATAATAGATGCCGGCAATCACCACAGCCAGACCGGCTGCCGAGAACAGGAATTTTTTCCAGAGGGTATTCATACGGTAGGGGAATAAAAGCGAAAGATCGGTAATGCTGAGATATTCAGCATCACCGATCTTTCAATAAAATAATTGAGATTCGACTAAACGCGTTCTGCCACTTTGTTCATCACTTTGGTCTGCACCTGGATAGATTCGTGGTGAATAAGCCGAAGCAGGTCGCGGGTAAACCCTTCATCCAGCCCCATGGCCTTGCCCAATGCAGCACGGGTCTGTACAATTTCCTCCCAGCGTCCAACCTGCAGGATTGTAACATTATTCTCTTTCTTATACTGCCCGATCTTCTCAGAGATTTTCATCCGGTTGGCGAGTTTCTGCATGATCTCATCATCCAGCTGGTCGATCTGATCGCGCAAAATGCCGAGGGTATCCTTAAAAGTTTTATTGTCGGAGGAGACACTGCGCACCACCAGGCTATCTACAATTTTGCCGAGGTTAGCAGGTGTTACCTGTTGTTTGGCATCGCTCCATGCCGCATCCGGGTTGAGGTGTGATTCGATCATCACGCCAAAGATGCGCTCGTCGCCGGCTGCCATCTGGCGGCCGACGTCGGCGGAGACTTCGATCTGCTTGTCGTGCTGCTTGCTTGAGTTGGCATGCGAGAAGTCGATCATGATGCGCTGCGGCAGGCCAGCCTTGCCGAGCTCGGCAGCCGAGGCCTCAACGCTGGCGGCGTCGTAGTTGG
>DNZD01000065.1 GCA_003504855.1 Cytophagales bacterium | reverse complement strand
GGCAGAAAGCATCAAGGCAGAATATGATGCCCAGAAGATTTCTACCAATCAACTACAGATTGATGTAGACACCCTGCGCAACGAACAGCGCAGCAAGCAGGAGGAATCATTTCAGATCAACAAGGACGTAGAAATCCGCGAGATCCAGATTGCCTCCCTTAAGCAGGAAATCGATCGCGCCACTACCGATACGAGCCATCAAAGTGCCAGCCTGGTGGAGTTTGAGAATAAACTGGTGGTACTCCAGGAACAGATTCAGGAAAAGAACCAACGCCTGATCGAACTGAAGAACGAAGAGAACGATGTCATTGCGCGCATCAGCTCTTTGGAAAAAACCATTGATATGATTCGGGAAGAGCTGACCGAAACCGGTCGCAAGCTGGATGCCCGTCAGAACGAATATCAACTGACCAAATCACTGGTCGAGAATCTGGAAGGGTTTCCCGAAGCCATCAAATTCCTAAAGAAGAAGGTTGAATGGACCCGCAACGCCCCGCTCCTGTCCGACATCCTCACCTGTCCTGAGGAATATCGTGTGGCGATTGAAAACTACCTGGAGCCCTACCTCAACTACTACATCGTTGATCACGAAGCCGAGGCATATGATGCCATCAATATCCTGAGCGATGCCAGCAAAGGCAAAGCGAACTTCTTCATCCTGGACGCTTTCGAGAAGTTTGTTCCCAATAACCTGAACATCTACCAGAATGCCTATCCGGCAACACAGGTTATCGAATTTGATCCGAAGTATGGCAAACTCATGTCGTTCATCCTGGACCGTGTGTATTTTGTTGAGGGTGATTTGAAGTCAGTAGCGGCCGATGACGACAATACATTCATTACCAAGAGCGGGAAGTACACCCGCAGGCGCTTCAGTTTGTCCGGTGGCTCTGTAGGCCTCTTTGAAGGAAAGAAAATTGGCCGTGCCAAGAACCTTGAAAAGCTGGACAAGGAGATCAAAGAACTGAACAAGAAGCTGGAAGAAGTGCGGTATTCCCTGCTCGATCGTCAGCGCGAGTTGGAACGGTTGCGCAACAACAACCTGAAAGTGACTATTGAAGAGGCCCAGAATGCCATCAAGTAGGTTAACGATGAGTTCATCTCGGTAAAAACAAAGAAAGAGCAATTCGCGGAGATGATCAACAACGCCGATCTGCGGCGGGAAGACATTCTTGAGAAGATAGACATCCTGTTAAAGGAATTGGATGAACTCCGCCCACGGTCGCAACGCATCACCTTCGAGTTGAATGACCTGGATGAAAAACTGAAGCAGATGAGTGATGGACTCACCGCACAGAATGAGCTGCTCAGCCAGAAGTCCAATGCGTTTAATGAACAAAATATCTTCTTCCACCAGCAAACCAACCGGGTACGCAGCCTCGAGCAGGAAATCCGGTTTAAGCAGGAAGCCGTGGAGCAAGGCAGTCAGCGGATCACCGCCAATTCAGCTGAGCTAAAGCACAATGAAGAGGAGATCCGCACCATCTTTGAGAGTACCCAATCTGGCGATGAAGAACTCATCAAGTTGTACGCTGAAAAAGATGAAATGGAGCGTGGCCTGAATGAGGCTGAGCGTGACTACTATGCGGCACGTGGAGATATTGACGCCGTTGAAAAAGACCTCCGTAATCTTCAGCACCAGCGTGAAAACATTGATTCATTGCTGATGCAGCTGCAGAACCAATTAAACGAAAGCAAGCTTGAGTTAAACTCTGTCAAAGAGCGGTTGTCTGTAGAATTCAATGTCGTGATGGACGACATCCTTACCCAGGCCACAGAAGAAGAAGCTCAACAACTACTGGAAGTAGATGAAGAAAAGCTCCGCAACGATGTCACCCGCATCCGGGAGAAAATTGACAACATGGGCCCCATCAACCCGATGGCCATGGAAGCCTATAATGAGATCAAGGAACGCAACGACTTCATCATTACTCAGAAGGATGACCTGCTGAAGGCCAAAGAGTCGTTGTTCAATACCATAACCGAAATTGAAGGCGTGGCCAGCCAGACCTTCATGGATGCCTTTACTAAAATCAAAGAGCATTTTATCACCGTATTCCGGTCGCTCTTCAATGAAGGCGATGATTGTGACCTGAAGCTGGTGGACCCTACCCGTCCCCTGGAATCTGAAATCGACATCATTGCAAAACCCAAAGGCAAGCGCCCTTTGACGATCAACGCACTGAGTGGTGGAGAAAAGACATTGACCGCTACGGCGCTGTTGTTTTCCATGTACCTGTTGAAACCTGCCCCCTTCTGTATTTTCGATGAGGTGGATGCCCCGCTCGATGATGCCAACATTGACAAGTTCAACAACATCATTCGCAGCTTCAGCAAGGATTCCCAGTTCATCATCGTTACCCACAACAAGCGCACCATGACCACTACCGATGTGATCTATGGTGTGACCATGGTGGAAAAAGGGATATCCAGGGTAGTTCCCGTGGATATGCGCGAGTTGGCGTAATTGACGCCTGCGCGACAATAGGCTTGATTTTCAGAACCCTTCGGGGCCCGTGCGCGTTAACCGTGTATCTAAATCAATAACTTATGATTCGCCGATTCCTGTTTTCCACCCTGGCCGTCATTGCTATCGCGATGTCATCCGACGCCCAAAAGGGCAAATCACGTGATACGTCTATTCCGCTCAAGGCCCCTGCCGGAAAGGCAATTGCCGCCTTTGCGGAGGGCTGCTTCTGGTGCTCTGAACACATCTTTGAAGCCCTTGTGGGAGTTGACTCCGCTACATCGGGATATGCTGGCGGAACTGCCATAAATCCCAGTTATGAATTGGTAAACACGGAGACCACAGGGCATGCAGAGTCCGTGCTGGTGTATTATGATCCCAAGGTTATTTCCTATGGGGATCTGCTCAAAGCGTTTTTTACTTCACATGACCCCACCACCGTCGACCGGCAAGGTCCGGACCAGGGCAATTCGTACCGATCAATCATCTTTTATTCTACGCCGGCTGAAAAGCAACTTGCCGAACAGGCCAAAAAAAGTTTTGCTTCCTCCTTCAAGGATCCAATTGTATCCGAAATTAAGCCACTCAATGCCTTCTACAGGGCGGAAGGATACCACCAGAATTTCGTTGACTTCAATCCCAACAACCCCTACGTGCAAGGCGTATCCATGCCACGATTCGATAAGTTCAAGAGGACCTGTAAGCTAAAACTCAGGTAGCCGGCCGGAAGCCAATGGCCCAGTTGATCGTGTACCACATGGCTGCATCCGGAAGGCGGGACCAGGTTTGCAGGTGATGGATCGATGCATCCAAGTCAGTAGATTCAATGAGGCGCTCGCGGATCATAACCTCCCGGGCGCCTGTTATAATTCCAATGAGATTCTGAGCAAGTGCTTGAAAGGTGTCGGTACCAGCGTTGTCACCAAAAAACACTACATCATTGCGTATCTGCCGGAATCCTTCATGGTATAGCAAAGCAACCAACTTACGTCCAATATTCGGGTCATTGCCGAGCCGTTCGTAGGATTGCATGTAAGCTCTCCAAAGGGATTGAAAACCTTCAGGCTCCGGAAATAAGACAAGACCTGGATGATCATCGTCCGCCAATACAGCCCATCCGCCCGGCCGTACCGCCCGAAACATACTGTGTACGATCTTGTTCGGCTGTTGAACATGCTCGAGAATAAAGCGTGCATGGGCACCATCGAATAAACCCCACTCCGACTCATGCAATTCCAGTGATTCGGCATTTGCCAACCGAAATTCCAGCCATGGATGATTCTTACTCAGGTGGGCTGCCACGGCCAACTGATGTTGGTCGCGCTCGATCCCCAGACAGGCGCCAGTGGGTCCGGTCAGTTGTGGCAATTGGTGTGTGAATTG
>DNZD01000068.1 GCA_003504855.1 Cytophagales bacterium | reverse complement strand
ACGTCGCGAACCTCAAAGCCGGCGCGTTCGCGGGAAAGACCACCGGGTCCGAGGGCCGACATACGCCGCTTGTGCGTAATCTCGGCCAACGGGTTGGTCTGATCCATGAATTGCGACAACTGGTTGGTTCCGAAGAACGAGTTGATCACTGAAGACAAAGTGCGGGCGTTGATCAGGTCAACGGGCTTGAAGTCTTCGTTATCACGCACGTTCATGCGTTCCTTGATCGTGCGGGCCATACGGGCGAGGCCCACCCCAAACTGGGTGTAGAGCTGCTCACCCACGGTACGTACGCGACGGTTGCTCAAGTGGTCAATGTCGTCCACTAAGGCCTTCGAGTTAACAAGACCGATCAGGTACTTCACGATGAGGATAATATCCTGGGTGGTGAGCACGCGCTGGTCAGCGCTGAGTTCGAGACCCAGTTTCTTATTAATTCTGTAGCGACCAACTTCACCGAGGTCATAACGCTTCTCGCTGAAGAACAGGCTTTGAATAATATCACGTGCCGTTTGTTCATCGGGAGCTTCCGTGTTGCGGAGCTGGCGATAGATCTGCTCCACAGCCTCTTTCTCAGAGTTGGAGTTGTCCTTGGCGAGTGTATTAAAGATGATGTGGTAATCTGTAACGTTTACGTCATCGCGGTGCAGGATGATCGACTTCACGCCGCTTTCAACGATCACATCTACATCTTCGGCCGTGAGAACGTGGTCGCGCTCGAGCAACACTTCGTTGCGGTCGATGGACACTACTTCACCGGTATCTTCATCCACAAAGTCTTCTGTCCAGGTCTTGAGTACCCGGGCAGCGAGCTTGCGGTTTACCACCTTTTTCAGTGCGTTCTTGGTTGCCTCTACTTCTTCAGACAAGCCGAACAGGTCGAGGATGTCCTTATCCGTACCATAACCGATGGCGCGGAGCAGGGTGGTAACAGGGAATTTCTTTTTCCGGTCGATGTACGCATACATCACCGAGTTGACGTCCGTTGCGAATTCGATCCAGGAGCCTTTGAATGGGATAATGCGGGCCGAGTACAGCTTGGTTCCGTTGGTGTGTTTAGACATGGCGAAAAACACACCGGGTGACCGGTGAAGCTGTGACACGATAACGCGTTCAGCGCCATTGATGACGAAGGAACCTTTCTCCGTCATGTAGGGGATGTTACCGAGGAACACCTCCTGTTCAATGGTTTCAAAATCCTCGTTGTCCTCATCGTTACACGTGAGGCGCAATTTGGCTTTGAGGGGTACGGAGAACGTGAGTCCGCGGTCGATGCACTCGTCTACGGAGTACTTCGGCGGGTCGATCGTATAGTCTACGAATTCCAGCACGAAATTTTCGCGGGAATCTGAGATCGGAAAGTTCTCTGCAAATACTTTGAAGAGACCCTCATTCTGCCTTTTCTCGGCGGGGGTTTCGATCTGCAAAAAGTCCTTGAATGATTGGAGTTGCAGGTCGAGGAAATCAGGATATTCGATGATCTTTTCGATGCCCGAAAAGTCAATCCTGTTGTTAATGGTCTTCTTTGCCAAGGTACGTAGTATTTAAAGGATCCTGGACACGAACAATACAGGTACAAATACGGTAACCCCACCTCCATCCCGATAAAAATCGGGATGGGGTTGGGGCCTACAGTCTATTTTAAGACGGTACCCAGCGTCTTCAAAAAGTTATTTCAGCTCAACTTCGGCACCAGCCTCAGTGAGTTGCTTCTTGAGATTTTCTGCTTCGTCTTTAGGCAAGCCTTCCTTGATGGTTTTGGGAGCTCCGTCTACCATGTCTTTGGCTTCTTTCAAGCCGAGACCGGTCAATTCTTTCACGAGCTTCACGATCTGGAGTTTGTTGGCTCCGGCAGATTTCAATACCACGTCGAAATTGGTTTTTTCAGCGGCAGCAGCGCCACCACCACCACCAGCAGGACCTGCTACAGCTACCGCAGCAGCAGCCGGCTCGATGCCGTAAGTTTCTTTGAGGTATGATGCCAGTTCGGTTACTTCCTTAACAGAAAGTTCTACCAGTTGATCGCCAATTGCTTTGATGTCAGCCATGTTAGTAAGTGTTTAATTTTTCGGTTCTACAATTATTTTGCTCTTTCTTCCAGGGTCTTCACGAGGCCGGCCACGGTTTGCTTGCTGCTTAACAAAGCAGACAACACATTCTGGGCAGGAGACTGAAGCATGGAAATGATTTCGCCGATGATCTCGTTCTTCGACTTGAGGTCGCCGAGCATCTTCAGGCTTTCCTCACCGACGAAAATATCGGTTTGGATGGAAGCGGCTTTAAAGGCCGGCTTTCCTTCGTTTTTCTTGCGGTATTCCTGGATGGCCTTGGCAGGCGCGTTACCTGATTCTTTCGAAAAGATTACGCCTGAAAAGCCATGGAGTACCTTGTACAAAGACTCATAGTTACCACCTTGTTTTTCCAGCGCCTTGCGGATCAGGGTGTTTTTAGCCACTTTCATTTCTACATTTTTACTGAAGCAGGCACGGCGCAGCTGACTCACCTGTGCTACCGTTAAGCTTTCTGTATCGGTAATGTAGAAGTTATTGTACTGACTGAACTTCTCTTTCAAGAGGCCAATCACTTCATTTTTTTCCTGTTTTGTCATAACAAATATTTTTTGTCAATTCAATGGCAATGCCACGAATTAGTTTTGAACAGATTTAGTGTCGATTGCAATACCGGGGCTCATGGTGCTTGCCATGCTAACGCCTTTTAAATAAGTACCTTTTGATGAAGAAGGTTTTAATTTAATGATAGCGTTAATCAGCTCCTGGCTGATGTCAGCAATTTTTTCAGGAGTAAAACTTACACGGCCAATAGAAGCGTGGATGATACCCACTTTATCCACTTTAAAGGCAATTTTACCACCTTTCGGGTCGTTTACAGCAGCAGCAACATCGTTAGTTACTGTACCAGTTTTAGGGTTAGGCATTAAGTTACGAGGACCTAATATTTTTCCTAAACGACCTAATTTTGGCATCACACTCGGTGTAGAAATAATAACATCTACA
>DNZD01000121.1 GCA_003504855.1 Cytophagales bacterium | reverse complement strand
CGCTCCTGCTCCTGTTCCATCCAGTCCATGGTAGCTGCACCATCGTGCACCTCGCCAATTTTGTGGTTTACCCCGGCGTAGTAAAGAATGCGCTCGGTGGTGGTTGTCTTACCCGCGTCGATGTGAGCGGCAATACCAATATTTCGTGTATACGTTAGATCGCGTGCCATTCGTTATCAGAATCTGAAATGTGAGAAGGCCTTGTTTGCTTCGGCCATGCGATGGGTGTCATCTTTTTTCTTGATGGCGGCACCTTCGCCTTTGGACGCTGCGAGAATCTCAGCGGCCAGTTTGTCCATCATCGTTTTTTCACCGCGGGCGCGGGAGTAGTCAATGAGCCATTTGATGGACAAGTTGATTTTGCGCTCAGGTCGGATTTCCACCGGCACCTGGAATGTTGCACCTCCCACACGACGGCTTTTTACTTCAACCGCAGGCATCAGGTTGTTCATAGCGCGTTTCCAAACTTCCAATCCGGGTTCACCAGATTTCTTTTCTACAATACCGATGGCATCGTAGAAGATGTTGTAGGCCACGCTCTTTTTGCCTTGTTCCATCATGTAGTTCACGAACTTCGTTACGAGTGTATCGTTGAACTTCGGATCAGGCAGAAGGTATCTCTTCTTGGGTTTCGCTTTTCTCATGACTAGATGAAATTATTTTTTGGCGCCTTTAGCTGCAGGGGCTCCCTTACCGGCAGGAGCAGCTGCCCCGGCCTTAGGTTTCTTGGCACCGTACTTGGAACGACTTTGTTGACGACCGCCTACACCAGCGGTATCCAGCGCACCACGGATGATGTGGTAGCGTACACCGGGAAGATCCTTAACACGACCGCCGCGGATCAACACGATCGAGTGCTCTTGCAGGTTGTGACCTTCACCAGGAATATAGGCGTTAACCTCTTTGCCATTCGTCAAACGCACACGCGCCACCTTGCGGAGAGCGGAGTTCGGCTTTTTAGGCGTGGTAGTGTACACACGGGTGCAAACACCCCTGCGCTGCGGGCAGGAGTCTAAAGCAGGCGATTTTGACTTAAAAGTCAATTTGGTGCGCCCTTTCCGTACGAGTTGCTGAATGGTAGGCATTATGTTTCTCTTTTTGAACCGCTTTAAAAATTAGGACTGCAAAGGTATTTAAAAGAAAATAGGATGCAAAGGTTAGGTTTTAAAAGAGTTTTGGCCCGTACCCGCTTGAAAATCAGCCTGTTTTGGGTCAGAGTTTGGCCTAAAAACGGCTGTATTGAGCATCCGGATGCCTGAATAGGGCGCCTCTTACTCTCCCTTGCGGAAGTCCTTGATGCTGCCTGGGGTCAACGCGCAATTGGAGAAGGTGACTTTATTGCCCTCGCCCCACGGAGACTGGGCACTGATACCCAGCCACAATTGGCCGGGGTAGTCATTCTTAAATACCCGCACCACCTGCCAGTTGGTATGGTCAGTAGAGTAATAAAAGCCGATTGATTTACCATCCGATGAAATCTTCAGGTCGATGGCTTCCTGGCTTATTATGTCATGGTTATTGTCGTCCGAAGTACCGCGGGTGCGAACGGTTACTATCCGCTTATTACCACGCTCGTCCTGTTCAAAGGCAAACTTCAGCCAGTGCCCTGAATCTACATAGAGGTATATCGCGCCAGCATCATAGGTGGTGGTGAATACCGGAAGTATGGTGGCCGTCCAGGTAAAAGGGACCGTGTTGTCCAGCCGGGTAAGCAGGATCGGTGCATTGCCATACCTGGCGGATTCATCAGGCTCGTTAAAATAATCTGACTTTGGCGGGCTGCTGATTACCAGGTGCTGGTCCTCCACTGCAACCTGTTTTTCGGCTCCATGGAGGGCCTGCGAAAAGGTGATTTCGCCAATCCTGAAAGAGCATTCAACCGGCGCAGGCGACTCCATGCTGTTAGTCTCCTTTTTGCAACTGAAGATTGTCAGCAAGAGAATAAGTGCAATGAAATGCCTCATGGCAGCTATTAATTAATTGGAACTAGGCCTCACCCATCGTTCCTCCGAAATTCATAGGGAATTTGGGATGGTCGTCTGTGCGTTTGATGGCACCAAAGGCTGATTCGTATTTCTCAATGTTGTCTTTCAATGCAGCCAACAGGCGCTTGGCGTGCTCCGGCGTGATCACAATCCTCGACTTTACCTTGGCCTTGGGGACACCCGGCATTAACCGAATAAAATCGATTACAAACTCGCTGTTGGAGTGGGCGATCATGGCCAGGTTGGAATACACCCCTTCGGCAATCTCCTCGCTCAGCTCAATGTTGATTTGATTTTGAGGAACCTGTTCTTTTTCGTCTGCCATAGTGGATTGGAAATAAAAATCCCCTGACTGTTTGCACGGCCAGGGGATCATTTGGTTTACGCTTGTAACTCTTTCTCTTTACGTGGAGCACTGCTGCTCGGCTCCATCATCTTCTCGTACTCTTCTTCAGAACCTACAATGAGGTCGTTGAAGGCACGTTGACCGGTACCGGCAGGAATCAGGTGACCTACGATTACGTTCTCCTTCAAACCAGCCAGGTAGTCAGCCTTGCCACGGATGGCAGCTTCGCTCAACACCTTGGTGGTCTCCTGGAATGACGCAGCCGACAGCCAGCTTTCCGTCTTCAACGACGCCTGGGTAATACCCTGGAGGGTCGGACGGGACACGGCAGGCATGGCATCGCGAACCTCAACAATACGCTGGTCCTTGCGCTTCAGCGACGAGTTCTCATCGCGGAGGTCGCGGGCCGTAATGATCTGACCGGGCTTCAGTTTCTGTGAATCACCAGAATCCATCACTACTTTTTTGTCGAGGATCAGGTCGTTGACTTCGCGGAATTCCAGCTTGTCAACATATTCTCCCTGGAGGAAGCTGGTGTCACCGCTGTCAATGACTTCAACTTTCTGCATCATCTGGCTTACGATAGCCTCGATGTGTTTGTCGTTGATCTTCACACCCTGCAAGCGATAAACTTCCTGAATTTCATTCACGAGATATTCCTGAACAGCCGTCGGGCCCTTGATAGAGAGGATATCCGAAGGCGTGATTGCACCATCCGACAGCGGCTGGCCTGCTTTCACGAAGTCGTTGTCCTGCACCAAGATGTGTTTCGACAGCGGTACGAGGTAGCGTTTCTGAACCTTATCGCGGGATTCAATAAAGATCTCGCGGTTACCGCGCTTGATACCTCCATAGGTTACTACACCGTCGATTTCACTCACCACGGCCGGGTTGGACGGGTTACGTGCTTCGAACAATTCAGTAACTCGGGGCAGACCACCGGTAATGTCGCGTGACTTACCAACCGCACGGGGAATCTTTACCAATACATGACCAGCTTTGATTTGTTCACCCGCGTCAACCGCAAGGTGAGCGCCCACCGGAATGTTATAGCTCTTCGTTTCGTTCTTGCCTTTCACCACGATAGCCGGGTTCTTGGTCTTATCGCGCGTTTCCGTAATCACTTTTTCACGGTGACCGGTCTGCTCATCAGACTCTTCCTTATAGGTAATGCCTTCGATAATCGCTTCGTATTCGATTTCACCATCGAACTCGGAAAGGATTACAGCATTGTAAGGATCCCAGTTACACAATTCATCGCCCTTCTCTACCTTCTGACCATCCTTCACAAAGAGGAATGATCCGTACGGCACGTTATTGGCAATCAACACACGGTTCTTATCTTTTTCAACGATGCGTACCTCGCCGGTACGGCCCATCACCACTTTCACCTTGTTGCCATCCTTGTCGGTGCTGTCGATGGTACGTACACCTTCGAACTCGATCGTACCCGTGAACTTGGCCCTGATGCTGGCTTCCGTTGCAATGTTGGATGCGGCACCACCCACGTGGAAGGTACGGAGGGTAAGCTGCGTACCGGGTTCACCGATAGACTGTGCAGCGATTACACCAACTGCTTCACCCGTTTGCACCATACGGCCTGTGGCCAGGTTACGGCCATAGCACTTGGTACATCCACCTACCCGCGATTCGCAGGTAAGGATAGAGCGGATTTCAACTTCTTCAATACTGGTCTCATCAATGCGCTTGGCAACCTCTTCGGTGATCTCCTGACCGGCAGGGCAAATCATCTCATCCGAAATCGGATCGAAGATGTCATGTACAGACACGCGACCGAGGATACGCTCAGACAATGGTTCAACGATGTCCTCATTGTCCTTGAGGGCCGTCACTTTCAAGCCGCGCAGGGTACCGCAATCTTCTTCGGTGATCACGAGGTCCTGGGCAACGTCCACGAGACGACGGGTCAAATAACCGGCATCCGCTGTTTTCAACGCTGTATCGGCCAAACCTTTACGTGCACCGTGCGTGGAGATAAAGTACTCCAACACGTCCAGACCTTCCTTAAAGTTAGAGAGGATCGGGTTTTCGATGATGGAACCCACAGAGCCAGCGAGGTTTTTCTGTGGCTTGGCCATCAGACCGCGCATACCGCCCAACTGACGAATCTGTTCGCGGGAACCACGGGCACCGGAGTGCATCATCATGTAGATCGAGTTGAAGCCGGCCTGATCTTCTTCCAACTGCTTCATCAGCGTGTTGGTCAAAAGCGTATTGGTCCGGGTCCAGATATCGATCACCTGGTTGTAACGCTCGTTGTCAGTGATCAAACCCATCATGTAGTTGTTCCACACACCGTCAACTTCTTTCTGAGCAGTGGCTACCAGTTTCTCCTTTTCAGCAGGAACCTTCACGTCGTTCAGACCGATGGAAAGACCACCGCGGTATGCCATCTGGAATCCGAGTTCTTTGATATCATCGAGGAACTTGGCAGCCTTGGCCTGACCGGCAATTTTATATACGTCGGCGATGATGGTCTGCAGCTTCTTCTTGGTGAGCAGCTCATCCATGTAGCCTACTTCTTCCGGAACCACTTCGTTGAAAAGCACGCGACCTGTTACAGTCTCCATGGTCTTCGCAACAATCTGTCCGGTCTTCTTGTCTTTCGTTTTTACGCGCACCTTAATGTGAGCATGTTTGGAAAGGCGACCTTCGTTATATGCGATAATCACTTCTTCCGGAGAGTAGTACAATTTGCCTTCGCCCTTCTCTCCTTTTCTGCCTTTCGTCAGGTAGTAAAGACCCAACACCATGTCCTGTGACGGTACCGTGATCGGCGCGCCATTAGACGGGTTGAGGATGTTATGAGAAGAAAGCATCAGCATGGAAGCTTCAACGATAGCTTCCTGACCCAGCGGAACGTGAACGGCCATCTGGTCAC
>DNZD01000276.1 GCA_003504855.1 Cytophagales bacterium | reverse complement strand
CAAGATCGAGTTCTTTAATCTTATCCTGCGCAAAGTGTTTTACTTTTTTCAGGTTGCTTTCAGCCAGTTTAAGAATGGAAGTTTCAAAAAGGGCCGGTTCGAGTTTCTCCATCAACTTCAGACCGTAGATCACTTTATCCTCAGCGGTAGAATTTACTTCCTTCTCCAACACAGAGTTCAACGTGAACTCGCGAACCACGTGGCCCTCCACGGAAGATCGGTTGCGTTGCAATGAGTTCTGGAGGGTATCCCGGTAGCCGTTGTACATCCGGCTGATGATGAGGTACCAAACGAACAGCAACGGAAGGGTGAAAAGGGTAATGGACAAGAGGTCAAATATCTTGAACTGGTTGATGACAATAAGCAGGCCACCTGAGATGATATAGGCGAGGGCGGTAACGATTCCTTCGATTTTGGTTTGCGCATCCAGCTTAATGGATTTCTCAATGGGCACATAATAGAACTTGAATACCGGCGTATCCAAAGCGTCCCGCAGTGAGTTGGCAATGAGCTTACTCATCGCCACCATGATAAAGAAGAAGATAATCGGGCCGTTGGTCGGATCGTATCCAAAGAAGAATCCCAGCGCCAGGGCAGAAGCAGTAAATATCAGGGCCAGGAGTGGATTCAACAGCAGGGACACGCGAAGTCCATATTCTTCCTGGATCCGGTCTGCAGCAAACGTGGCAAACAGGTAGCTGAAAATAACGATCGTCGCCTCAAAAAGAGAGAGGAATACCGGTAGTCCTTCATTGGAAAAGGTCGTGGAGGAGACCATCAGGAAGGAGTAATCAATAAACCGGAGTGCTGCAAATGATAGGATAATAAAGGCAGAAAGCAGGAAAATGTACTTGGTGCCAAAGAATTGTATCAGGTTGAGTTTCTTATTCTCCTTCTCATTCAATACACCCACGGCAGCCTCCATGGCGGCATGGGTCAGGTATTTGCTGGAAAGGACAACGAATAATAAGAGGAATGCCACGAGGCTGAACATGCCAATGGTAAACAGGGTGCGCAGTTCAACGCCGAAATTCAGCATAACAGGAATGGTGAAAAAGGCCAAAATCTGGGCGATATCCATACCTCCGTCCACGCTTCCGATGACGCGCTTCTGCTGCCGGAGGGTAAACATCCGGTTAAAGGAACCCCAGAATACCAGCTGAACTACGAAAGTGAAAGGCAATACAAGCGAAAAACCGAGCTGAAACAGCGTTTTCTCAGGAACATAGGCCTGGCCAAACTCCAGAAAGGCAGTCCCGCCAATGGTCAACAGCAGGAAGAATATGGACAGGAAACGAAAAGATATCCTACCTACCAGTATATTAAAGAGTCCAGAAGCGATAAAACCAAGGCCACCACCGATAAAAAGGGCTTTAGGAAGTTCTTCTTTCTCAATAATCCCTTCCAGATTAAGGAATTCGGTCTGCGCTGCAACGGAAACCGTAGCCAGAAACAGTCCCATGAAAAAGCTGATCGTCAGAAGAAGGGCGACTCGGGTCGTTTCATCCGGTTCGACACCCAAGAACTTGGTTAGCCTTTCGTGCATGACACTTGTTGGTTTAAGTTCAATATTGAAATATCTGACAATTCACCGAAAAATCCAATAAAGCCAAGATTTCACCTGACTTTAATTAATGACTGTGGACGAAGTAGTTATCGCATCCTAACAGAATCTGGTAGAACCATTCGTCGATTAGCCATTTGGCCAACGGACGATATATCATTAGGCAAATCGTGCAGTGATTCCTGCGAAAAAATCAGGTTTTCAGGAACTTAGGCGGGGATCAAAAGCGAGCTGTCGCCGTAGCTCAGGAAGCGATAACCATGGTCCATCGCTTCTCTATAAACCCTCCGCCAGTCGGGTCCGATAAAGGCGGCAATGAGGAGCAACAACGTGGAACCGGGTTGATGAAAATTTGTGATTAAAGCATCACACATCCGGAACTGATATCCAGGATGTACATATAAAGTCGTACTTCCGGTGATCGTATCAAATCCGGACTTCTTCATGTGCCTGAGCAGTATTTCCGCAGCCTCCGCCCGGGTGGGATATTGCGGATACGGTTGGTATGGATCCTCACTCATGATCTGAAACGGAGCTGATGGGTCGATCATGAGCTTCAGGGCATACCAATATACACTCTCCAGCGTGCGCATGGAGGTTGTGCCAACGGCGACCATTTGCTTGCCGGAGGCCATACTTTCGAGGTTTTCCCTATTAATAACGATCTGCTCCGAATGCATCGTATGGTCCAATGCATTTTCTGTTTTGATGGGCTTGAATGTTCCTGCTCCTACGTGCAAGGCAACAAAGTCGATGGTCCTGCCGCTGTCCCGGAGTTGATCCATGATCGCCGGGGTAAAGTGCAACCCGGCTGTTGGAGCGGCCACCGCACCTTCCACCTGAGAGTAAACAGTCTGATATCGTACCGTATCCTCTTCAGTAGATTCCCGATGGATGTAAGGGGGCAATGGCATTACCCCAACGTGATGAATCACTTCGCCAAAACTTAGATCCGACGGTTGCCAATCGAATTGTACATGGCCCTTGTCGCGGTCCAATAGTTTTGCTGTGATCTTCAGTTTGCCAGAGTTCTTTTCCAGTATCGTACCATCGCTCCATCGTTTGAGATTGCCTACAGCGCACAACCAGGTTGCGGAGCCGCTTACTCCCAATGCAGTTGCGAGCAAGGTGTCGGCCGGGATAGGGCTTAACAGGAACACCTCAATGGTAGCTCCTGTTGATTTTTGAAATAGAAAACGGGCCTGAATTACCTTGGTATTATTAAAGAAGAGGTGGCACTTATCAGGTAGTAAATCAACTAGTTGGGAAAAATTTCGGTGACTGACATTTCCCTTATTGCAAACCAGCAGTTTTGACTGGTCGCGTTGGGCAAGAGGCTGCAGGGCAATGCGATCCTGGGGCAGGTCGTAGGTATAGTCTTTGGTAAGAATGGGTGCAGGCATGGGAGGGGCAAAATTAGGCAGTTGATTGTATTTACCGCCGGACCGTCCCATATTCGTGACTGGATGGCGCTGAAAGCAGTATTTACCAAACGAACGTTTCACTTTTCCTTCCGCGCCCGGACGTCGCGAGGGGCTATGTCGCAACGTGATTCATGGTTTCTGAAGATTTGGGATGACAAGAACCCGGAGCATTTTGGGCTTGGCGAAGCTGGTCCTTTGCCCGGATTAAGCACCGAGACACCGGAACAGGTGGAGGCCCAACTCGCTCTCGTGATGGGTCGTTTGTCAAAGTTGTCAGCATCTTCTGCCGCCAACCTCGAGGCCCTTTATCAAGCCATCGGCATCAGCGATCTGTCTTCCTCCGTGCTCTTTGCCCTCGAAACAGCCTGGCTCGATTTCATACAGGGAGGAACCCGTAAGATATTCGATAACAGCTTTCTGAAGGGAACCCCTATACCCATCAATGGATTGGTTTGGATGGGCGGACTTGATGATATGCTTCAACAAGTCAGCATTAAGCTTTACGACGGTTTTAATTGTATCAAGCTCAAGATCGGGGGGATTAATTTTGAGAAAGAACTGGATATCCTGCAGTTTATTCGCCGTAAGTACTTCCGGGACGTGGTTACGATCCGGCTGGATGCCAATGGGGCATTTAAGGTGGAGGATGCCATGTATAAGTTGATGGACTGTGCCCGGTATGATATTCACTCGATCGAACAGCCTATTCGGCCAGGGCTCTCGAAAATGGCGGAACTTTGTCGGGAGACACCCGTCCCCATCGCACTTGATGAGGAACTTATTGGCGTGAATAAACGGGAAGCCAAGATTGCCTTACTGGATCGGATTCGCCCTCAGTTTTTCATTCTGAAGCCCAGTTTGCATGGAGGAATAGCTGGCTGCGCGGAGTGGGTCCGGCTGGCAGAAGAGCGACAAACGGGCTGGTGGATGACATCTGCGCTGGAAAGCAGCATTGGCCTTAATGCTATTGCGCAGTTTAGTGCAGAATATCCTATCGATACCCA
>DNZD01000005.1 GCA_003504855.1 Cytophagales bacterium | reverse complement strand
TGTATTGTACGGGTGGCATCCGTTGTGAGAAAGCAAGCGCCTGGATGAAGCACCGAGGCTTCAAAAACGTTTATCAGCTTAACGGTGGCATTATCGAATATGCCAGGCAAGTGAAGCAGCAAGGACTGGAGAACAAGTTCCTGGGTAAGAATTTTGTTTTTGATGAACGGCTCGGTGAGCGGATATCCAACGAGATCATCAGTGTCTGTCACCAATGCGGCAAGCCGTGCGATACGCACACCAATTGCAGAAACGAAGCTTGTCATCTCCTGTTTATTCAGTGTCCGGAATGCAAAGCCAAATACGATGGTTGCTGCTCCAACGACTGCAAGGAGATTGTAGCACTACCGGAAGAAGCACAGCGCGAGTTGCGCAAGGGCAAGGCGCAATTGCGCAAAGTGTACCACAAAGGACGTTCGCAGAATATCCGCTTTAAAGTACCCCACTAACCTCAAACGATATTGCCCGCGTCTATGATCAAAATCGGAATTATTAATGTATCAGACCGGGCAAGCCAGGGAATCTATGAAGACGTTCCGGGGAAAGCCATTGTCGCCACGCTCACCGAGTACCTGATCTCAGCCTGGGAGCCGGTCTACCGGGTGGTACCTGACGAACAGCCCATAATCGAAAACACCCTCCGGGAAATGGCTGATCAACTTGGTTGCTGCCTTGTCGTGACATCCGGGGGAACCGGCCCTTCCAAACGTGACGTTACCCCGGAAGCCACCATGGCAGTCTGCGACAAAATCCTCCCGGGTTTTGGAGAGCAGATGCGGCAGGAAAGCCTGAAATACGTGCCTACGGCCATTCTTTCGCGACAATTGGCCGGAATCCGGGGAAAAACCCTGATCCTGAACCTGCCGGGAAAGCCCCGCTCCATACGCCAATGTCTGGATGCCGTTTTTCCGGCAATTCCATATTGCTTAGATTTGCTGGATGGGCCCTATTTGGAATGCAACGAATTGGTAATAAAAGCGTTCCGCCCCCCGTCATCCTAAGCTGACATGGCAAAGATCAAGTACTATTACGATACCGAATCGTGTAAATACATACGGGTACAAACCTCCACCAGCGATGTGATCCTAAACGCGCTGGGTATCCTGTCACTTGTCATGGCCATGGCTGTGGGCTTGCTACTCCTGTATAGCAACTACTACGAGTCTCCAAAAGAGATGGCATTGCGCAACGAACTGCGCGAGATGGAATACTACTATAACGACCTGCAGAACAAAACCAGTGAACTGGACAGGATCCTGGCTGACATGGCACAGCGTGACGACAATATTTACCGCGTGGTGCTTGGATCCGAACCGCTGGATAAATCCATTCGTCAGGCCGGTATTGGCGGCTATGACCGATACAGCGAAATCCGCAGTAAAGACATCGTTCATGAGGATATCATCATTAAACTCAACGAATCCCTCGACAAACTGCGTAGAAAGGTGTACATCGAAACCAAGTCGCATGACGAGGTTATTGAATTGGCTAAACGCAAGCAGGAACAGTTCGCCGCGATACCGGCTATCGAACCTGTTCCCCGGCAAGGTTCTGTCGTGCTCGCCTCGGGATTTGGTATTCGAATCCACCCTATTTATAAGGTAAGAAAGATGCATACCGGTATTGACTTTGCCGCACCAATTGGAACTCCGATTTATGCCACTGCCAACGGTACTGTGGTCAATGTAGAGATCAGCCACACCGGCTATGGTAAGCAAGTCGAAATTGATCATGGGTTTGGTTATCGTACGAGATATGCTCACATGCATGGATTTGCCGTTCGCCAGGGACAAAAAATAAAGCGCGGCGACCTGGTGGGATATGTCGGCGACACCGGATTATCCACAGCTCCTCACCTCCACTATGAAGTATTTTTCAATGGAATTCACGTTAACCCCATCCACTATTTCTTCAACGACTTGACTCCTGACGAGTACGCCAAGATTATTGAGTTGGCCTCCATCGAAAACCAAAGCCTGGGAATGTAGCCGGGAAAACGATGGCAAAAATTCACTACATATACGATACTGAATCCTGCAAATATGTGCGGGACGAGCGATCCACCAGTGACATCATTCTTAACACCATGATGTTCCTGTCTGTTACAATTGGTTTGTCCGTAGGCCTTATTCTGTTATACACCAATTACTTTGAATCTCCCAAAGAACTGCTGCTGCGGAACGATGTGCGGGAAATTGAATTTGAGATTGCCGAACTTGAACTGCGAATCAATACCCTCAATACTGTTCTCGCAGACCTTACTTACCGCGACGATCGCGTGTACCGGGTCGTACTGGGTGCGGAACCCATCGACAAGAGTATCCGAGAAGCTGGTGTTGGCGGTTCGGCCAGATATGATGACATCCGGAAAAAACAATTTGCCCATAAAGAAGCCATCATCAAACTTTCCGAGTCGATCGACAAGTTGCGCCGGAAAGTATATATCGAATCCAAATCCCACGATGAGATCGTCCAGTTGGCCGTAAGCAAAGAAAAACTGTTCGCCGCGATACCGGCCATCCAGCCCATTTCAAAGAATAAATACACGCTGACTTCAGGTTTTGGAAACCGGTTTGATCCGATCACTCATATTTTTGGCCCACACCCAGGCATTGACTTCGCTGCACCTAGCGGCACTCCTATCTATGCTACCGCTGATGGAGTGGTTGATGTTACGGAGATCGCCTTTACTGGATATGGCAAGAAAGTGGAAATCGATCATGGCTATGGCTACCGCACCCGGTATGCGCACATGAATGCCTTCATCGTAAAAGTGGGACAATCCGTAAAGCGAGGCGAACTTATAGGCTATGTTGGCAGCACTGGCCACTCTACGGCCCCACACGTACACTACGAGGTCTTTATCAACCGCGCCCAGGTGAACCCGATTTACTATTTCTTCAATGACCTAAACCCTACCGAATACGCCAAAATAATCGAATTGGCATCGGTGGAGAACCAAAGTATGGGCATGTAGCCACTCGATTGGGTGATTTCCTGAAAAGCTGCGCCCGATTATTTTCTTTTCCCTTTTGTACCCTACTTTAGGGACATGAACCTGGCCTTTCTCAGGATTGCCCTGATCGTGTTTTGTTGCCTCACTTCGATGGGTGCCCGCGCCCAGGGATGTAGCGACGCTGGCTTCTGCACCATGGGTGCCATGAAGCCAGATCAACCCTACAACAAGAAAATCCAACTCCGGCTGCTCACGATGGAATTGAGTTTCTACCGGGGCACGACCACACTAACTCCCATAGTTTATGTTGCTACTGCAGACATGAATTTTCGGTTGAACAGTCGTAATACTTTTCAGGTAAAACTCCCCTACCAGCACGTGGAAGGAAGGCTCGCGACCACCGGGTCCATGGGTGACATCTCCCTCTGCCTCACCCGAAACCTGGCCAGCACAGATCGGTTCGATGTAAACCTTTCCGTAGGCGCTAAAATTCCGACGAATAATTCCGACCAGAAGACGTCCGAAGGCAATGCGCTGCCGATGTACTATCAAACCAGCCTGGGCACCTACGACTTGATCGCCGGGTTATCCGTAATCAACCGCAAATGGTTATTCGCAACAGGTATTCAGGTACCCCTGAACCAAAACAAGAACAACTTCGATTGGCACCGGTGGGTAGACAATGACCCGGATGAGCTGGCCTACGTACAACGGTATGCCAATGCAACTGACCTTCGCCGCGGCATCGATGTGATGCTAAGGGTGGAGCGCAATTTCCGGCTCAACCGATTCAATCTTTCCCTGGGCCTGCTGCCCATTTATCGCGTCAAGGCAGATGAGATAACAAGCTTCACGGGTGCGCGAACTTCCTTCGACCTGGCAGGCCATGAAGCCCGGGGCCTGGCGTTATCTGGTATCATAACGACTGGTTATAATTTTAACGTGCGCTCCGGTATCAAGCTGCTGGTGGGCCATAAAATTGTGCAGCGCGACTTTAGTCCGGACGGTCTGACCAGGGAGTTTGTTTCTTCATTTACGTATAGCTATCGTTTTTGATGAGACACGCGCTGACCTTACTCGCATTTCTCCTGCTGTGCACTTCTTCCTTCGCGCAGAATATAACAGAACTTCGCAAGGTTGATTCCCTGATTAACATTCCGGACCTCCAGGCAGCAAAAACGGCCCTCCGTGAATTGGAATCCGGCGCCGACGATGGCCTCCAGATCGCTTGTGAAAACCGCACAGCCAGAATACTGATCATTGAAGGTAATCTGGACGAAGCAACTGACTTACTTGGTAAACTATCATCCTCCGACCCGTATCTATCAGCCATAACACACAGCACCCAAGGGTTTCTGTTTCTTAACAAATCAAGACAGGATTTGGCGCTGGAAAAACTGGAGCAGGCCTGGGCCGAGTTTCAGCAAGGCGGCAAATCAACAACGGATGAGGCGGCCTTGTGCCTTTCGAACCTTGGTCTGGTATACCTTACCACTGGCAAGTTTAATCAGGCGCTGGAGTTTTCCCGCATGGCACTCACCACGCGTCTAAAGCTGCATGGTGCTGAAAGCGAAGAAGTAGCAGCAGCATACAATGACCTGGGCCTCGTGCTTAGTCAGTCTGACCCCGATGCCGCGCTGGAATATTACGATAAGGCACTGGCCATATACCAGAAGTACCGGGGCAACATGCACCCCAAAATTGCGATCGCGAATACAAACATGGGTTTCATTTTCCTGGGGCAAAAACTCTATGGTGATGCCATCAACAACCTGGAAACCGCAGAGTCCATTTGGAAATCAGTGTATCCCAACGGACATCCCAATCAGGCGCTGGCACTCACCAACCTGGGCAGGGTATATGCGCAAATGGGCAATACCACGGCTGCGAATGGTTACTTCAGGAAGGCCGTCGGACTATACCACAAAACAGTTGGCAATAAACACCCCGACCTTTCTTTTGTGTACAACCAAATGGGATTGATTAAGCAGAGCGATCAGGCCTATGACAGTGCGCTATACTTCTTCCAGGAGGCACTTATCGCCAATGCGCCAACCTTTAACAATCATGCAATTGCCACCAACCCCTCACGGCAGGATGCATTCAATCAGAAAGTATTGCTCTATGCCCTTCGCCTCAAGGCGGAAGCACTCGAAGCCAGGCACTACGGCAAAACCTTGTCCATACAGGATTTGAGACTCGCCCTTCAGGTGTTGCACAGCTGCGACACCCTCCTCGACGAGATCCGAAACCACAGCACCAACGAAGCTGATAAACTCGAATTAGGCAATGCCGCCACTGATGTGTTTGAATCCGGAGTTCGCGTGACAGCAGCGCTGAGCGAAATGTCCCTAAAGCCCGGACCTTATCGGGAGGAGGCATTCTATTTCGCTGAAAAGAGTAAATCAGCGGTGCTCCA
>DNZD01000091.1 GCA_003504855.1 Cytophagales bacterium | reverse complement strand
GATGTTAACGGCGATGGCCTTGAGGATTTGTATATAGGAGGAGCGCGTGATCAATCGGGTTCTTTGTATATGCAGCTGACAGGAGGCCGCTGGAAGTTATCATCGCAACCGGCATTTGAAGCTGACAAGATATCGGAGGATACCGGGAGTGCGTTTTTTGATGCTGACGGAGACGGTGATATGGATTTATATGTGTGCAGCGGGGGTAATGAATTTTTGTCGATATCCACCGCTTTGATCGATCGGCTGTACCTGAATGACGGTAAAGGGAATTTCAGCAAGTCACAACAAATACTACCCACCTCGGTGTTTGAGAATACGAGCACGGTTCGGGCCAATGACGTAGATGGCGATGGTGATCAGGACTTGTTTGTGGGTGTAAGATTGGATCCTTCCCGGTATGGTGTACCGGTTAACGGTTACCTGTTGATTAACGATGGCCATGGTAATTTCACTAACCAATCTGATAAATTGGCACCGGGCCTAAAGGGAATAGGCATGATCACGGATAGTCAGTGGGCGGATGTTGACGGGGATAAAGATGCAGACCTTGTTTTGGTCGGAGATTGGATGGCGGTGACGATTTTATACAATGATGG
This sequence comes from Cytophagales bacterium, assembly GCA_003504855.1. Taxonomy (GTDB): domain Bacteria; phylum Bacteroidota; class Bacteroidia; order Cytophagales; family Cyclobacteriaceae; genus ELB16-189. The sequence continues at coordinate 9,414 of DNZD01000091.1, read as the reverse complement.
GGGGAAGTTGGCAACACACGACAATACGGTGGGACTTTCAGGAAGCCAGGGCTGGTGGAACCGGCTGGTGGCAGGAGATCTGGATGGGGACGGGGATATAGATTTTGTAGCGGGCAACCATGGATTAAACTCACGGTTCAAAGCGAGTTCGGAGAAGCCAGTGCGGATGGTGGTAAATGATTTTGATCAGAATGGCACGTGGGAGCAGATCATCAGTACCTACAACGGGGAGAAGAGTTATCCGATGGCGTTGCGTCATGACTTGTTGCAGCAGATGCCGATGTTGAAGAAGAAGTACCTGAAATACGCGAGCTACCGGGATCAAACGATCGCGGACATATTCACGGAGGCGCAGATGAAAGGAGCGGTTGAGCAGCAGAGCACTACGTTGGCCACGTCCGTGATCATCAACGAAGGGGGAGGGCGGTTCACGGTGAAGGCGTTGCCAACCGAAGCCCAGTTATCGCCTGTATATGGCATAATAATTCGTGATCTCAATAAGGATGGTAAACCGGATATTTTGCTTGGTGGAAACCTCTACAAGGCTAAGCCTGAGGTTGGGCGATACGATGCCAGCTATGGCATGTTATTGCGGGGGGATGGAAAGGGTGGATTTGAGGCGATCCCCAATCGCATCAGTGGTATTTCTCTCGATGGTGAGGTAAGAGATATTGTTACCCTCTCCACGGGCCTGATGGTAATCAGTCGCAACAATGATATGGTTCAATTAATCAAGCAACGATAGTCCATGCGACGGACATGTTGGGTAAAGACCTTGGCCCTTGCCGGATGGTTGTTATCAGCCTGTACACCATCATCCAATCAATCAAATACGCTCTTCAAAGAAATTCTTCCTGCTGAATCCGGGATTGATTTTAATAATAGGCTCACGGAATCGGCTGAATTCAACATCATTGAGTATCTTTATTTCTACAATGGCGGTGGTGTAGCCATTGGTGATGTCAATCAGGATGGTCTGCCTGATTTGTTCTTTACCTCAAACCAGGGTCCTAACAAACTATTTATCAACCTGGGTGACTTCCGTTTCAAGGACACTACCGAAAGTGCAGGCATTAAAAAATCTGGTAACTGGTCCACCGGAGTAACCATGGCGGACGTAAATGGCGATGGTTGGCTCGATATTTATGTTTGTGGAGTTGGCGGCTATAAACGATTTAATTCCCGTAACCAGCTGTGGATCAATAACCAAGACGGAACTTTTACTGAACAGGCCGCGACCTATGGGCTGGATTTCCAGGGACTCTCTACGCAGGCGTCATTCTTCGATTATGACAATGACGGAGATCTCGATGTATACTTGCTTAACCATTCCGTTCATTCCGTCAGGTCTTATGGCCGAACGAGTTCTCGTTTGGATGTCGACCCAGCCGCTGGTGACCGGCTATATAGGAACGAACTTAACTCAGGAACCACCCACTTCACAGATATGACCGGCCCGTCCGGGATTTACTCCAGTGCCCTTGGCTATGGATTGGGGATATCAACATCCGATATAGATATGGATGGATGGACAGATATCTATGTGTCCAATGACTTCAGGGAAAATGATTATTTGTACCTGAATAACCACGACGGAACCTTTCGTGAAGTTTCTGCCACGTCCCTGAGTCACAGCAGCCGGTTTTCCATGGGAAATGATGTGGGAGACATCAATAACGATGGCTTCCCGGATATCATGACAACTGATATGATGCCTGCTGATGAGCAAGTGATCAAAGCATCGGTTGGCGAAGACTCCTACGAAATCTATAAATACAAATTGAGTTATGGGTTTAGTTACCAGGTGGCCAGAAACGCACTTCAGTTAAATCAGGGTAATGGTGTTTTCAGTGATATTGGCTGGTTAGCGGGTGTGGCAGCTACCGACTGGAGTTGGTCGCCGCTGCTGGTGGACCTTGACAATGATGGCAACAGGGATGTGTTTGTGAGCAACGGTATTATGCGGAGACCCAATGATTTGGACTACCTCAATTTTATTTCCAATGACTCGGCCCAGCGCCTGTCCGACGAAGAGATGTACCGCCATATGCCACCAGGGAAAGTTGGAAACTTTGCTTTCCGCAATCGGGGTGATCTCACCTTTGAAAACCAATCCGTTTCCTGGGGATTGAACAAGCCGGGCTATGCTAACGGGGCGGCGTATGGTGACTTGAATAATGATGGGTTTGTTGACCTGGTGGTAAATAATATCAATGAGCCCGCTGGAATTTTCAGGAATACCCAGACAGACAGTTTGAAGCGCGGGTTAACGGTAGCATTCAATGGCTATGGTAGCAACCAACTTGGAGTAAACACCAAGGTATTTGCATATTCTGGCGGTTCCCGGCAATATTATGAAGTAGGAAATGCCAGGGGTTTTCAATCATGCAGTGATCACAGGCTAAACCTGACTACCGGGAATGACACCCTTGACTCATTGTGGGTAATTTGGCCTGATGGTGCATTTGAATCCCTGCGACATCCAACCCAGGACAATCTGATGGTTCTTGATCATGGTCATGCTACTGGGAAATTTGACTATCATCGAATTCAGCCCTCCACGTCTATATTGAAACCAGAAACTTCTTTTGAATCTCCGGAATATCGTCATGATGAGAATGATTACGTGTCGTTCAACGAACAGGGATTAATGCCACATATGGTAAGCGCAGAGGGCCCACCACTCACTGTTGGGGATATTAACGGCGATGGTCTGGATGATTTCTTTGTTGGAGGGGGCCCTGGCCAACCCGGTACCATATATCAGCAGAATCGCAATGGCAAATTTCTAAAAATGAAACAGCCGGCTCTGGAGGCTGATTCTGCGTGGGAGGATACGGGCGCGCTGCTATTTGATGCCAACGGTGATCACCACCTGGACTTGCTGGTGGTTGCCGGAGGTGACGAACATGTTGACGCGACCTTGTATCAACCCAGACTTTATCTCGGCCATCAGTCAGGTGTTTTTCAACTACAAGCTAAAGCGTTACCACCAATTTCCTTGAATGCTTCTTGTGTTAAGGGAGGTGACATGGATGGTGATGGAGATATTGATCTGTTTATTGGTGCACGTAGCATGCCTGGAAAATATGGAGTACTTCCGTTGAGTTTTGTTCTGGAGAACAATGGACGGGGAGTGTTTACCGATGTTTCCTTAAACCTGCCGGGTGGTAATCAGGCCTTAGGTTTGATTACAGATGCGGCCTGGCTTGATTTGGACAAGAATGGGCTCATGGACCTATTGATAGTAGGTGAGTGGATGGCCCCGAAGCTGCTCATGCAGGATGGCAATGGTCATTTTCGCGATGCCAGTATTCAATATGGTCTGGATAAGCTCGAGGGGTGGTGGAACTCTTTAGCAGTTGCTGACGTGGATCAGGACGGTGATCTTGATTTTGTGGCGGGCAATCTTGGATTAAATTCGAGATTGCGGGCTACAGTACAGCAGCCACTTGAAATGTGGGTTGGTGATTTTGATAACAATGGCAGTACAGAGCAATTGCTTACCTATTATAACCAGGGTGTTTCATATCCTTTTGTGTCGCGCGATCAACTGGTAAAACAACTACCGGGGCTCAGGAAGAAATTTCTCAAGTATGACAAGTATACGCACGCTACCATCGATGATATCCTCGATATGGAGCAACGCAAAAGAGCCATTCACCTTTCGGCCGTTGAACTGCAGTCTTGCTACTTCGACAACCGGAACGGTCACTTTAAGGTTACTCCACTTCCCAGGGAGGCTCAAGTTTTTCCTATCAGGTCTGCTTTAATGGATGACCTGAACAATGATGGTTTTCCAGACTTGTTGGCTGTCGGTAATCTGTATGCTACCCAGCCGGATTTTGGACGCTATGATGCGGGAAGAGGGCTATTGATGCTGGGAGGTGTCCAGGGATTCAGATCGTTGGCGCCTGGATTGTCAGGATTCAGCCCTGTGGGCGATACCCGTGTGGTGAAAGCAGTCTCCACTTCTAAAAGAGACAAGATTTACATAGTTTCAGGTAACAATATTCAATTGCAGGCATTTCACCACTAATCAGCACCATGAAAAAAAGCACGTTGATCTTTCTCGCTCTACTTTATTCAATCGCAGTTGCTGCTCAGTCCGCACCTGAATGGACCGTAGAAGCAGGAGCAATTGACCCCAACCATTATTACGGGGTTACCGTGGGTAATGGAATGATCGGTCTTGTTTCATCACCGGAGCCCATGAAGGTACGTGATGTCGTGCTAAATGGTGTGTATGATTACTATCAGCGGGGCAGGGTTTCTAACATCCTTAAGACATTTAACCATGTCAATATGAATTTGGATGTTGATGGTAGCCGTGTATCCCAAGCGGATATTTCTCACTATCGCCAGGTGCTTGATATGAAGCGGGCAGTATTGACGACTACCTTTGACGTAAAGGATAAGATTTCGGTGACCCACACGCTGGTGGCATTGCGCCACTTGCCCTATACAGCCATGACAAGGGTAGACATAAAAGCCAACAAGGATGTCACGATCACTCCCATGAGTGTGATTGAGGCTCCTAACCACCTGGTAGACGTACGTAATTTATTCAGCCAGATTGACCGTCCCCATGTTACTATCCCATTAATGACCTCGGTCGCAAAGAGCCCGTCCGGAAAGCACACGGTGGCCGTGAGTAATTCATTTATTTTTAATGAGGGGCATGGACAAGAACCAGCCTTGATTCACGAGGATTGGGACTACAATATGCACCTGGCCAAGTTCACCAAAAAACTCAAAGCAGGAGAGGTCTATTCATTCAGCGTGGTGTCATCGGCTACTTCGACAGAGCACTTTCAGGATCCATTGAATGAAGCTGAGCGCCTTACCATTTTTGCGAAATTGGAAGGCAACCAACGACTGATGCAGCGTCATGAAGAAGCATGGGCCAAATTGTGGAAAGGTGATATTGTCATTGAAGGTGATTTGCAGGCCCAGAAAGATGTCCGGTTTGCGTTGTACCATTTGTACTCCTTTGTACGCGAGGGTACTGGTTATAGCTTGTCACCGATGGGCCTTTCCGGCCTTGGTTATAACGGCCACGTTTTCTGGGATACTGAATTGTGGATGTATCCGCCATTACTTGCCCTGCAACCGGAGATCGCGAAGTCTATTCTTGAATACCGGTTCAATCGTCTCGCTGCCGCCCGACAGAATGCCTTTTCACACGGTTATCAGGGAGCTATGTTCCCCTGGGAGTCTTCGGATGAAGGAACTGAAGACACACCGGTTTGGGCATTGACAGGTCCATTCCAGCATCACATCACCGGTTGTGTAGGTTGGGCATTCTGGAAGTATTATCAGGTGACGCATGATAAAGTATGGTTGCGTGATCGTGGTTATCCGGTGTTGAAAGAAGTGGCAGATTTTTGGGCCAGTCGTGTAGAGCGCAAAGGTCTTGGGCGGTATGAAATCAATAATGTTATAGGCGCCAACGAATGGCAGGAGAACATCGACAATAATGCGTTTACGAATGGGATGGCCATCACCGCATTGCGGTATGCGAGTCAGGCTGCACGCGAGCTCGGCCTTACCCCGAATCCCGATTGGGAATTGGTAGCCCAGAATATTCCCATCCTCAAGTTCCCGGATGGTGTGACGCGTGAGAATGCTACCTACTCGGGTGTGGAGATTAAGCAAGCTGACGCCAACCTGTTGTCGTATCCGTTGGAGATCATTACCGATAAGGCACAAATCGAGAAAGACCTTGCTTACTATGAGCCTCGCTTTTCTCCGCAGGGCCCCGCCATGGGGCATGCGGTCCTGTCGACATTGTATTCCAGGTTGGGTAACCCGGAAAAGGCATATACCATATTTCAAAGCAGTTATAAGCCCAATGCTGTGCCTCCTTTTGGAGTAATAGCAGAAACAGCAGGCGGGACGAATCCTTACTTTGCCACTGGGGCAGGCGGCATGCTCCAATCACTTGTGTTTGGATTTGGAGGCCTGAATATTGGAGACAATGGAATCACGCAACGGCCCGTGAAGTTGCCTAAGGCATGGAAGTCCCTTACTATAAAAGGAGTGGGGGTGGACCGCAAGGAGTTTTCTGTGCGATAGCCTGACAACAGTGATTTCGGTAATTTGCTTGGTCGACAAAACGGCCTAATTTTGCCGCGACCTTAAATTCTATTCGGATGAAAACCCGTTATGGCTTTGTTTTCCTGATGGTATTGGCAGCTTGTGGTACGCGCAATACTGAATACAAGCAAAAGACCCAGGACCCTGAATTTCTCCATCGTTCTGTAAAAGCAATTACGGACCGAATTGTTTACGACATATTTTCCCCGCCGGTAGCGAGCCGGATATATGCGTATTCCAGCATTGCTGGCTACGAGGCGTTGGTTCCCATGGACTCTTTACACTACCAGAGTCTCGCAGGACAAGTGACAGGGTTGACCACCGTACCTAAACCGCTGGCAGGAGAAGAATATAGTTTTCCGCTGGCTTCGGTCCAGGCGACCCTGCGGGTTGGACGTGCGCTCGTCTTTTCGGAAGACAAATTGGACGTGTTTTACAATAGCATCCTGCAAGAGTTCAAAGCCAGCGGTATGCCAGATGATGTATATGACCGATCCGTAGCGTATGGAACGTTGGTGGCTGATCATATTCTCGCTTGGGCATCAAAAGACAACTACAAGCAGACACGATCTTTCCCCAAGTATTCCATTCAGCGTGATATTTCAACCTGGAAGCCAACGCCACCGGCCTATATGGACGCTGTAGAGCCCCATTGGAACAAGATCAGACCGTTTGTACTGGACTCTGCCGCCCAATTCAAGCCCGAGCGCCCAACGCCATTTTCAACGGATAAAAGAAGTCAGTTTTACAAGGAGGCAGTGGTGGTGTACGAGACTGGAAAGAATCTCACGGAAGAACAACGGGCCATTGCCAGTTTTTGGGATTGCAATCCTTTTGTCATGAATGTTAAAGGCCATGTTATGTTTGCCACAAAAAAGATTTCTCCGGGAGGACATTGGATGAATATCACCCGGGTAATTTGTAACCAGCAAAAAGCAGATATCCTTCAGTCTTCGGAGGCCTATACCCGTGTTTCACTCAGCTTGATTGATGCGTTCATCAGCTGTTGGGATGAGAAGTACCGCAGTAAACTGATCCGTCCGGAAAGCTATATCAATCAGTATATCGATGAAAACTGGATTCCTCTCCTGCAGACACCACCCTTCCCGGAATATACCAGTGGTCATAGTGTGATATCTGCATCCGCGTCAACTGCTCTCACCAACCTGTTCGGCGATGCAATAGCCTTTACCGATTCCACGGAAGTGGAATACGGCATGCCTCCCCGTAGCTTTACTTCCTTTAAGCAGGCAGCAGAAGAGGCTGCGATCAGCAGGATGTATGGTGGGATACACTATATCCCGGCCTGCAACAATGGAAAAATCCAGGGCCAGAAAATCGGTGAATTTGTAGTTCAGCGGATTGCCACCCGACGCAAGGGCTGATCTAATTGAACCAGGCTGGTTGAACGTGGGTGCTGTTTTCTATGGATAAACAGTTGAGACATGTTGACGGATACGCCGTCCCGAATCCAGGTTTAAACCTGCAAGGGTCAGGAAGTTCAAAGGGTAGATAACCACGAGCCACGCCAACATGGATGGTCTTACTGCCAGCAGCTTCGAAATAGCCATATACGACTTCCTTGGGATCATTAACATTAAACACATTTCCTTTTAGATTAGCCACCGGGGTGTCAAAAATTGATCCGGTGTGTTCTGTTAATTGCTGAACGTGCTTCCAGTAGGTATGGGCCGCTTCACTGAGTGAGTATTGGTTCACATTGAAGTAATGCATGGAGAGGAAGGTGTTGTCGGGTTCACGCTGTTGGAGATGAACATTACTTAGTTGATTGCCGGCAAGGTCTTTTGTTGATGCAAGAACTATTTTACTTAAACTCACTGCTTGGGTAATATAGCATGGTTCCGGACAACTGTTGAATGGGTTTGGAAAGCATGTGGGATAGAACCGATAGACTTCATCCACATTCCAGCGCAGGTATGCTGATGCTGTGGGAAGTTTGGCATTGAAGAAGATATCGATAACCGGTCGTGAAATTGGGATCCCTTCTGAACTCACAAGATTCACAGTATTCAGTTTAAACCAGGCGCTGTCTTTGGCCAGGGCACCGGGTAGTTTGTCTGGAACAGACTGATAATGCGCGCCTGAAGGCAGTACTATGTCAATGAAGTAGGTTCGTCCTGGTGCGCCGTGGATCGTCGTTCCGGGCAATTCATAGGTTCCTTCGGCAACCTCATGATAGGCTTCTTGAAGGCCCTGATCATCTGTTGCTATAATGGTGGCGCCAGTGACGCCGCCAGGAGCGCGCGCCGTTCCCTGGGTACGACCCAGTTTAAGGCGATAGGGGCCCGGCAGATTGGTTATCCCGCCGTCAACGGTCAGTTGGCCCGATGAGGCGTTGGTGTTGAACGAAAATGGATCTTTGCATCCATTGGTTAAGGCCAGGATGAACAGGAACAAGAGCGCATTATACTGAGTCTTTCTCATATCAGAAAAACCACGTTGGACGCTCAATGGTACTGCCTTTGATCGCAAATGGATTGGTACAATAAGAATAGGGATTACCCGCGTAGTAAAACGGACTCCAGTCGCAATTAGTAATGTCTACCGGAATGAATCCCCTGTCAATATATATCCGGTTGAGCCTCGCCGCCGGTACTTCGAAGAAGCCATAAACAACTTCGGTGGGGTCGTTTAAGTTTACCATGTTACCGGTAATCAGTGCGGGCGGCGGATCAAACAGAGAGCCTGTTCGCTGAGTGAGTAATTGAACTTTCTTCCAGTATTGATAGGCCGCCTCACTCATGGTGTACTGCGTTACATTAAAGAAATGCCGGACCATGAACGTATAGTCTACATTCCGGGTTTGTAAGAGCACACGTTCCAGCCGGGGCCGTGTATAGTCAGTGGTCTTCACCAGTGTAATGTTTGCAGTGCTTACATCCTGATAGATAAAACAGTAAGGCGGACATTCAATCGCAAAAGGAGCGCATGTCGGCTTGATGGTGTAAACCTCATCAATGGCCCAGCGCAGGTAGGCTACCGTCGATTCTTTGGGCAAAGTTGTATTGAGGTAGATCTTAACGTTGGTGTTGTCGATGGGAATTCCTTCTGAGGAGACAATCTGATCTTTAACAATGTCAAAAGATATTTCGTCCACTGCTTGCTGTTCGCCCATGCTTTCAGTGGCAGTTGATTGATAATGCTTCCCATCCGGCAATTGAATATCCAACGAATAGGAAGCGCCGTAGTGTGGTATCACTTGCATGCGCCTGAATAAATACCGGCCGTCACCCTGGTCAAGCATGTATTCAGTGTTGCCAGTATTGTCTGTAATCCAAACAAGCGCTCCGGTCA
>DNZD01000053.1 GCA_003504855.1 Cytophagales bacterium | reverse complement strand
CGACGCAAATCTCGAAGGCGCTGTCCGCGATGACTGTAGATATTTGGCTTCGGTCCTGCTCCAGGGCCGCTCAGATTTTGGTGCTATAAGCATAACGAACTCTTAATTGTCGCGGGTTGCGGGTGGGCGTCCACGAACAGCGCGGCGCAAACCGAGGCATGTGCGGTGGCAAGGCGGCCAGCAGCGGGGAGGTGCGCAGTGTTCGTGGTGCCATTTTCTTTTGGTTACTTTTCTTTTGGGCAAGCAAAAGAAAAGTGACGTATGAAATCTTGGCTTGGCCGGTCGGTGAAGAACACCGACCGAAACTAGTTTGTGCCGGTTTTCTTAACCGGCACTGTGCCCTGCCTGACAAAAGTCATTTTTCACGACATACTTAATCATTTCTGACCGTTAGCCATCTGGGTTACTTGGGTCATCAAAGGCGAAGGAACCATGATTCGCCTCTGTTCGCCAGATGGAGAGTTACGCACTGTTAACCTTGTTCCTCACCGCGGTGGTCCTTGTGGGCGGAGCCATTGTCTTCTCCCACTATGTGGCGCCCCACATTCCCGGGCTGGTGAAATCTGAACCATATGAGTGCGGTATCCCTACCGAAGGCCCCACCTGGATCCAGTTCCATGTCGGCTACTACCTCTTTGCCATTATTTACCTGATTTTCGACGTGGAAACGGTCTTCATCTTCCCCTGGGCCGTGGTCATGAAGGAAATCGGCATGACTGCGTTTGTCGAAATACTCATCTTTTTCACGGTACTGGGCCTCGGATTGCTCTATGCGTGGAAGAAAAAAGCACTGATATGGGAATAGATATCAAATCCATACCCTACGGCGATTTCAAGGACAACGAAACGCTCGAGGAACTGCACAAATCAGGTCAGAGTGTGATGGTCACTACCCTGGACAACCTCATCAACTGGGGCCGGTCCAATTCGGTGTGGCCATTGACCTTTGCTACCAGCTGCTGTGGCATCGAAATGATGGCCGCAGGTGCACCCAGACACGATTTTGCCCGGTTTGGTATCGAGGTGTATCGCGCCTCACCTCGCCAGGCCGATGTGATCGTTGTGGCAGGTACTATCGTCCGCAAAATGGCTCCGGTGCTCAAGCGCCTCTACGATCAGATGGCCGACCCAAAATATGTGATCGCCATGGGCGCCTGCGCGGTTTCCGGAGGCCCTTTCTACTATAACAGCTACTCCGTTATACGCGGCGTCGACCAGGTGATACCTGTTGATGTCTATATCCCCGGCTGCCCGCCCCGCCCTGAAGCCCTCTTATATGGAGTGATGCAATTGCAACGGAAAATTCAGGTGCAGACCATGACCAACCCGGGCGGCGATCAAAAAGATCCCGTTCTGGATACCTCAACTGTTGATAAATCAAGATACGTTGAACCTGTTGTAAATCAGACTATTGTAATTGACAAAGTACCGCCGGTTGTGACGGTGCCACCTGCCGCACCTGACGCTGGAACAGCCACCCAAACAACGACCCCATCATGACCAACGAACAACTGACAGCTGCCATCACTGCGATCGTTCCGGAGGTCAAGCCGGGCGTCAGCAAGCAATTCGCCGACCTGATCGTACCCATCGACCGCCTGCACGACCTGATGAAGACAGTGAAGTCAAACGCGGACCTGCAGTTTGATTATCTCATCAGCCTCACAGCCGCCGACCGCAAAGACGGCTTCCATGTGATCTACCACCTGACCTCATCCGAAATTCACCACACCCTGGTGCTGCGGGTTATCCTGGCCGACAAGGCTAATCCCGCTGAAGTACCCACCGTCAGTGACCTCTGGAAAGCTGCCGAGTGGTTTGAACGCGAAGTATTCGACCTCTTCGGCATCAAGTTTCAAAACCACCCTGATCTCCGCCGGCTGTTTTTGGAAGATGACTGGGTAGGCTATCCCCTGCGGAAAGATTATAAAGATTCATTCACCCTCGAACGCTAAGCTTATGTCGGAGACCCTGCTTGATATCGACCTGAGAGAAAAAGAGGAATACATCATTAACATGGGTCCTCAACACCCATCCACCCATGGTGTGCTGCGTTTTGAAACCTGTCTCCTCGGTGAAAAAGTTAAATACATCATCCCCCATTGCGGCTACATCCACCGCGGCATTGAGAAGATGAGCGAATCGCTCACCTACCCTCAACTGCTGCACCTCACCGACCGCATGGATTATCTGTCGGCCCACATTAACAATGAGGCCGTATCCCTTTGTGTGGAGAATGCGATGGAGATTGAAGTAAGCGATCGCGTCAAGTATATCCGCACCATCTTCGCCGAACTCACCCGCATCGCCTCACACCAGTTGTGGTGGTCGGCGTTTGGCATGGACCTCGGCGCACTCACTACCTTCTTCTACGGACTCCGCGACCGGGAAAAGATCCTCGACATTTTTGAAGAGACTACCGGCACCCGGTTGATCCAGAGCTTCATTACACCCGGCGGACTGATGGGTGATATCCATCCCAACTTCCAGAAGCGGGTAAAAGAATTCATCACCTACTTCCGCAAGAAACTCCCCGAATACGACCAGCTCCTGACGGGCAACGTCATCTTCCGCGAGCGTACCCACGGCGTTGGCGTGATGCCCAAAGAACTTGCCATCAACTTCGGTGTCACCGGTCCAAGCGGCCGCGGCTCCGGATTCTCCTGCGACATCAGGAAGATTGCTCCATACAGTGCCTACAAGTTTGTGAAGTTCAATGAAATCCTGGACAACGGTTGTGATACCTATGCCCGCTACCTGGTGCGCATGAAGGAAATGGCCGAGTCGCTGAACATCCTGGAGCAGTTGATTGACAACATACCCCAGGGATCAACGATGCTCGAACTCAAAGCCATCAAGTGTCCGAAGGGCGAATTCTTCCAGCGTGTGGAAACGGCCCGGGGCGAACTGGATGTCTACATCATCAGCGATGGTGGTCCTTCTCCGGCCCGCATCCACTACCGCACACCCAACTTCTCGAATTTGTTTGTGATCAATACCATTGCAGCCGGTCATAAGATCGCCGACCTGGTTGCCATCAGTGGTTCTCTGGATCTTGTTATTCCTGATATAGACCGATAGGTTATGTACGACTTCACGCCCCTCATCGACTCGATCAACGACTACTTCAACGCCAACTTCTCGCCGTTTTGGGCCGGACTGTTTCTCATGGTGTTGCTGGGTGTAGCCGTACTGGCCTTTTATGCAGTTCTCGGCTTATACCTCGTATATGCCGAACGCAAGATCTGTGCACGGATGCAAAACCGCCTCGGCCCCAACCGCGTCGGTCCCGGTGGATTATTTCAAACCATCGCTGACCTCATCAAGTTGTTGTTGAAGGAATTGATCTTCATCCGCAACGCGGACAGTTTTCTTTTCAACATCGCTCCTTTCATCGTCATCGTGGCCTCCATCATGGCCATCGGTGCTATCCCCTTTGCCAAAGGCCTGCATGCCGTTGATCTCAACATTGGCGTACTCTACATCCTCGCTATCTCAAGCATGGGGGTGATCGGTATCCTGATTGCCGGATGGGCCAGCAACAGCAAGTACTCTGTGATCGGTGCCATGCGCAGTGGTGCGCAGGTAATCAGTTACGAATTGTCAGTGGGCCTTGCCCTGTTGTGCATCATCACCTACGCTGGCTCAATGCAGTTTTCTGAAATCATCGCCTCACAACAAGATGGCTGGTGGATATTCAAAGGTCATATCCCGGCCTTCATTGCCTTCGTGATTTACCTCATCGCCGGCACCGCAGAAACCAACCGCGGTCCCTTTGACCTCGCGGAAGCTGAGTCTGAACTCACCGCAGGCTTCCACACCGAATACTCCGGTATCAAATTCGCCTTCTTCTTCCTGGCAGAGTACATGAACATGTTTGTGATCGCTGCCATCGCCACCACCCTATTTCTTGGCGGCTGGCTGCCCTTTCACATCTGGAATTTCACTGCCTTCAATCAGATCATGGACTACATTCCTCCGGTGTTCTGGTTCTTTGGCAAGACAGCCTTTGTTATCTACCTGATGATGTGGTTCAAATGGACCTTCCCGCGCCTGCGCATCGACCAACTGCTGGCCCTCGAGTGGAAGTATTTGCTTCCCATCAACCTGATTAACCTGATTCTTATCTCGTTCTTAACCCTTATGCAATGGCACTTCTGAAACCCTTACAGGATGTAGGCAACTACTTTCGGGAAATCTTCGAAGGGGTTGCGTCGCTGGTGCGCGGCATGAAAGTGACCGGCTCTTATTTCGTCAAACCGGAAACCGCTACCCAGAAATATCCGGAGAACCGCGCTACCCTGAAGATGTTCGACAACTTCAAGGGCGAACTGCAGTTGATCCACGACGAGAACAACCAACACTCCTGCAACGTCTGCAATACCTGCGCACGCAAATGCCCCAATGGTTCCATTGAGGTGATCTATAAGAAAGTCGAAGGGGCAGATGGCCGCTCGAAGAAAGTGCTGGACAAGTATATCTACCACCTGGAGACGTGCTCCTTCTGCGGTTTGTGTGTGCCCTCTTGCGATGAAAATGCCCTGCGATTTGATCAAACCTTTGAGCATGCTGTATTCGACCGCAGCAAACTGACCAAAGTGCTCAACCGCCCGGGTTCCACCTCTAAAACCTCGAAAGAATGACCGGCCCCAAAATCATATTCTTTATTCTGGCCGCCTCCATAGTGATCTTCTCCATACTGTCGATCACCAGCCGCCGGATCTTGCGCGCAGCCATCTACCTGCTCTTTGTGTTGGTAGCCATGGCGGGCTTATACTACATGATGAACTTCCAGTTCCTGGCCGCCGTGCAACTCATGCTGTATGCTGGTGGTATCGTGGTGCTGATCATCTTTTCCATCCTGCTCACCAGCCAGATTGATTCAACCCTCGAACCTCCCAAAGGAGGTCACCTGCTGGCCGGTGCCGTAACGGCAGTGGCTGGTATTGGCCTTGCCTCCGTAACTATTTTGAAACATGTGTTTACGCCGGGTACCCTCGCTCCTGTTGGCACAGACATGCGCACCATCGGATTGCAATTGATGGACACGCAGGAACACGGCTATGCCTTGCCCTTTGAAGTGATTAGCGTGCTGCTGTTGGCTGCACTCGTTGGATCCATATTCATCGCCCAAAAGAATA